>NZ_JAQXUZ010000017.1:0-22129 GCF_029224645.1 Mogibacterium kristiansenii | reverse complement strand
GGCCCAAATCCCGCCTGCCGGCCGTCCATGTTGGCGCCGCCCCGCCGGCAAAGCCTTATCCCACCGCCGGGTCACGCCAACAGGCCGGCCCAAATCCCGCCTGCCGGCCGCCCATGTTGCCGCTGCCCCTTGCGGGTGGGCGGCGGCTCTGATATACTCCACTTAAGACGTGTTAACCTGAATAGTTGTAAGTGGAGGACAGAATATGAAACGAATTCTAGCAATGGTCCTCGCAGGAATTTTGGTGGTGTCTGTGATTCCGGCTTTTGCAGCTGCAGAGGTGGGATCGGCAACTGATAAAGGTAGCAGCAGGCAGCTTGGAACAACTGCTGAAGGTCAAGGAAGTCAAGAAAATCAAGGAAACCGGGACGACCGGTCAACGGAGGAGCCGGAAGGACCGGGGATCCCGCCGGGGGAAGGAAATCCGGAAGAAAATCCGCCGACCGAGGCGCAGTCCGGGGAGCTCCCGGCCGCGTTGAACCTGAAGTACAAGGCGAAAAAGAAATTGGTTTTAGCGAATACCCAGCCGAAAGGGCTGCCGGTCAATGTGACCTGGGCGTCCGACAATGCGAAAGTCGCTGCCGTGGACAAAAATGGGCTGGTCACGGCCAAGAGCGCCGGGAAGTGCACGGTGAGCGCGGTTTTTCCGTCGGGCAGCCGGGCGGCGTGCAAGGTGACGGTGGAGCCGAAGGGGCTGAAGTATAAGAAGAAAACCATTCGGAAGAACGCCCGGTTCACCAATGTTTTGGTGGGGGCGAAGGCCGGTGTGAAGTGGAGCAGTTCCAACAAGAAAGTGGCCACGGTCAACGGTAAGGGCGTGGTGAAAGGAAGGAAAAGCGGGACCTGCAAGGTGGTCGCTCGTTTTGGCGGGAAAAAATACGCTTGCAAGGTGACCGTAGTGAATCCGCGGCTGAATAAAAAGAAAATCACCGTCTACAATTCCCGGAGCTTCCGGCTGAAGGTGACCGGCGGGAAGGGCCGCATCCGGTGGAAATCCGGCAATAAGAAGGTGGCGACGGTGTCCAAGAAGGGAACGGTGACTGCGATAAAGGGCGGAACCTGTACCGTTACGGCTGTGCGGAACGGCATTGCTTTGAAGTGCAGAGTCACGGTGCCGAAGCACTATAAAGGATATAGAATCCCGGATTTTGGGGCGCTGTACGGAAAGCGCGGCAAATTCCTGAAGGCCGACGGGGTGGCCTCCGTCCAATATAAAGCCGGGAAGAAAACCTATCAGAAATACCTCACGGCGCTGAAAAAGAAAAATTTCACCT
The DNA here is from genome assembly GCF_029224645.1 of Mogibacterium kristiansenii. Lineage (NCBI taxonomy): Bacteria > Bacillati > Bacillota > Clostridia > Peptostreptococcales > Anaerovoracaceae > Mogibacterium > Mogibacterium kristiansenii. The sequence continues at coordinate 20,855 of NZ_JAQXUZ010000017.1, read as the reverse complement.
TCGTGGAGAAGTCGTCCGGCACCCTGGTATACATGAACAGCGCGGGCGAGATGGTGGGGGCCGCTTACGCCCAAGGTTATGTGGGCCTGGCTTTCGGCAATATCAAAGACATCGGATAAGAAAAATAAAAGGGCGCACCCTTGCAATTACCTCTTCGTTCGTGTATAATCATAGGGCAATTCGGTTACGAACGTGCTGCTGTGGCTCAATGGTAGAGCACTTCACTCGTAATGAAGGGGTTGCGAGTTCGATTCTCGCCAGCAGCTCCAAGAGGAGAAAAACCGGTCAATGCAAATGCATTGACCGGTTTTTTTTATATTCGGAAGTTTACGTTTCGGGCGTTTTCGTACTTTTTCCTGTGGGAAAAGTCCTTTTTGTTCCACAGCCCTTTACCGGCGCGATTCTTGTGATACAATGGCTCCAATGAACGGATTGATAGAAACAGGAGGTCGAAATGCAGGAAAACCGGGAAGGGCGGATGGAAACCGTCATTTATGATACGGGAATCATCGGAAAACTGAAAATCAAAGGAAACCAAAAGGAGATTCGGGAAATCGCTTTCCTCCGAGACCCCTTCCCCTCCGTCTTCTTTGAGGGAAGCGGTCTCTCCGCCGTTGAAGGACCGGCCTACACCTGGAACAACCTGAATTGCGCCGAAGTTGCCCCCGTCCTGAAGAAGGCCTGCCGGCAGATTCAGGAATACCTGGAAGAAGAGCGGGAGGAATTCACCTTTCCCATTCGCATGGAAGGAACCCGCTTCCAGGAAGAAGTGTGGTGTGCCATGCTGGACATCCCTTACGGCGAAACCCGCACCTACCGGGAAATTGCCGAAGCCGCCGGCAGTCCCAAAGCCTGGCGGGCGGTGGGCATTGCGGCGAACCACAACCGGCTGCCGCTGGTGATTCCCTGCCACCGAGTCATCGGATCCAGGGGCCGGCTGACGGGGTACAACGGCGGGCTGGACATTAAAGAGAAGCTGCTGACCATCGAGAGCCACCGGACGATGCAGAAGCAGCTGGAGGAATAGAAAAAAGAACGAAAGAACCCCCGGGGTCATTTTGGAGGACGCCCCGGGGTTTCTTTCATCAAACAATGCGATGATATAGGAAATGATATGAATGCGTTATGCTACGTTCTTCTGTTTCTTGCGGAATTTCTCGCCTTCGTCTATTTCGCCGGCGTTCAGACGCTTGAAGTAGCTACGGGTTTCTGTCGCAACGACACCGCTGAGTCCCAGAAGTCCAACCAGGTTCGGGAATGCCATCAGGCCGTTGAAGATATCGGCGAAGGTCCATACGAATTCCAGTGTGAGGAACGGACCGATGAGAACCGCCAGAATGTACAGGTAACGGTATGCCTTTACGGCTTTCATGTTTTTATTGGTGAAGTACTCCAAGCAGCGTTCACCGTAGTAGTCCCAGCCCAGTGTGGTGGTGAAAGCGAATACTGCCAGGCAGATCATCAGCAGGATGGCGCCGAATGTTTCGCTCCAAGGAAGTCCCTGGCCAAAAGCACGAATGGTTACGTCTACGCCTTCCAGACCCACTTTGTCCGAACCGGTGATGACGATGGTCAGACCGGTCATGGTGCAGATAACGATGGTGTCCAGGAAAGTACCGGTCATGGATACCAGACCCTGACGAACCGGTTCCTTTGTCTGCGCTGCCGCCGCCGCGATTGGTGCGGAACCCAGACCGGATTCGTTGGAGAAAATACCTCTTGCAACACCCTTCTGCATTGCGGCAATCATGGCACCCAGTGCACCGCCGGCAACCGCATCCATACCGAATGCGCTCTTTACGATGGTGGCGATTGCTGCCGGGATTGCAGCGTAGTTATATACAAGAATTGCAACGGCTGCGGTTACATACAGAACCATCATTGCCGGAACGACCAGAGATGCTACGGAAGAGATTCTCTGGATGCCGCCGATGACAACCAGTGCCACCAGTGCGGTTACGACGATTGCAGCGATTGTTGTTGTCCAAGTGTAGGAGTGGTCGCCGATGGAGAATGCAATGTGCTTGCCTTCCGGATCGAATACCCGGCCCACTGCGGAGGTGATGGAGTTCACCTGGGTGATGGTGCCGATTCCCAGAATGCCGGCTGCCGCGCCGAAGAAGGCGAAAAGCTTTGCCAGCCATTTCCAGTTCGGTCCCAGACCTCTTTCGATGTAGTAGAACGGTCCGCCCAGTGCCTTGCCGTTTTCGTCCAGCACACGGTATTTTACGGCCAGAAGACCTTCCGAATATTTGGTTGCCATACCCACGCAGGCAGCAACTTCCATCCAGAACAATGCGCCCGGTCCGCCGGTGCAGATTGCGGTGGCAACGCCGACGATGTTACCGGTTCCAACGGTGGCCGCCAGTGCGGTGGTCAGTGCTGCGAAACTGGAGACCTCTCCTTCGCCGCCTTCCTCGTTGTGAACCATGTACTTCAGCGCCTTACCCAATTTGCAGAACTGCAGGGCTCCGGTTCTCACGGTGAGAAGCAGACCGGTTCCGATAATGAGTACCAGCATGGGGATGCCCCACACATAACCGTCAATGGTGCTCAGCATTGCTGTGAATTGTTTCATGAATGCAACCTCCTATTTTATAGATTCAGTTTCAAATTCCCGTCAGAGATAAAAACTTATTCCAACCAACTCTCTGACTGATGGGATTAGTTTAAAACAAGTTTCTGTGCTTGTCAACAAAAAAATTTAAAAATTTTTGTTACAAAAATTAAAGAAGTTAGAAAAACCCTCGAATTGTATGTGAAACCGTGCAATTTTGGACACAAATTTGTATTTCGAGTACAATTTTCGACACTAAATTAGAGTATTTTTTGGAGTAGCCATGCGGATTTTGCATGAGCTTTTCAATAAAAAAAAAGTTCGCCCCGCCTGGACATTTCCGTCCGCTCTCGCCTGATAATATTTTATTTTACCCATAACAATGGAAAAGTATGTTACAATGGAGGGTAATATATACGAGAAGAATACAAAAAGAGAGAGGTTGAGATTTAGTTTGAGTAAAGAAATGATGAGTGAAGAGAATTTGCAGCCGGAAAATCGGATGGGGTATGCGCCGGTGAAGGGGCTTTTGCTGAAGATGTCTTTTCCGCTGATGATTTCCATGTTCGTCCAGGCGGCGTATAACATTGTGGACAGTATGTTCGTGTCCTGGATCAACGAAGACGCCCTGACGGCGGTATCCATGTGTTTCCCGATTCAGGCGCTGATTCTGGCGTTCGCCATCGGTACGGCGGTGGGCATGAGTGCCCTGATTTCTCGATACTTGGGAGCAAAACGTTTTGACCGGGCCAATAAGGTGGCGCAGAATGGAATTTTCCTGGCCTTTGCAACGTATCTGCTGTTCCTGCTGATCGGCATGGCGGCGCATCCGTTCATTGCGTTCCAGACAAAGAATGCCCGGATTGTAGAATACGGTTCCACTTATCTGAGCATCGTCTGTACTTTGTCCATCATGGTATTCCTGCAGCTGTGCGTGGAACGGCTGCTGCAGAGCACGGGCAAAACTTCCTACATCCTGCTGATCCAGGGAAGCGGTGCGATTATCAACATTATCATGGACCCGATTCTGATTTTCGGATTGCTGGGTGCGCCGAAACTGGGTGTTGCCGGTGCGGCCATCGCAACGATCTTCGGACAGACGTTTGCGGCGCTGCTGGGCGTGTATCTGAATATTAAAAAGAATACGGAACTGAAAATCAGCATGAAAGGCTTCCGCCCGGATCTCCACATCATTAAGGAAATCTACCAGATTGGCGTGCCGTCTATCATCATGCAAGCGGTGGGCTCGGTGATGGTATTCTTCCTGAACCTGATTCTGGGGGGCTTTTCCTCCACGGCGGTGGCCACCTTCGGTGCCTACTTCAAACTCCAGAGCTTTATTTTCATGCCGGTGTTCGGATTGAACAATGGTGTGGTTCCGATTGTGGCGTACAACTACGGCGCGCGGAAGAAGGATCGCCTGCTGGAAGCATCCCGGCTCAGTACCCGGTACGCGGTGATGATTATGACGGTTGGAATGCTTCTGTTCTGGGTGATTCCGAACGTCTTTCTGGGAATTTTCGATGCCTCGGATAAAATGCTGGCCATCGGCATCCCGGCGCTTCGAATTATTTCTGTTGGTTTTCCACTGGCCGGCTATGCTATAATGAAGGGCAGTGTATTTCAGGCTTTGGGAAAAAGCATTTACAGCATGAATATATCCATTATTCGACAGCTGGTGGTGCTGCTTCCGGCAGCGTTCCTGCTGTCCCGCTTGGGTGAGGTCACCTACGTGTGGCTGGCATTCCCAATCGCAGAGATTGTGGGCCTGACGTTCTCGATTATCTATTCCCGTAAAATTCACCGGGAGATGATCGATGTACTATAATCTATAAGATACAGGAGAAAGGTGTTATGAAAAATACGGCAATTTACCCGGCCGCCCTGGAACATCGGCGATGGTAACCCGGCAAAACGGTAAACTATGACAATCGCAACGTGTTTTTATGAGGAGGGAAAAATTATGGCAGGTAAAATTATGCTGACCGGCGACAGACCGACCGGTAAATTACATATTGGACATTACGTAGGTTCCCTGAGACAGCGGCTGGAGATTCAGAAGGATCCGGAGTTCGACAAGATGTTTATCATGATTGCGGACGCCCAGGCGCTGACGGACAACGCGGAGAATCCGCAGAAGGTGCGGGAGAGCGTGATGCAGGTCGCCATGGATTATCTGGCAATCGGCATCGATCCGTCAAAGACTTCCATTATGATTCAGTCCCTGGTGCCGCAGCTCCACGAGCTGACCATGTATTACATGAACCTGGTTACCGTGTCCCGCGTGCAGCGGAACCCGACCATCAAATCCGAAATTCAGATGAGAGGTTTTGGGGATAACATCCCGATGGGCTTCTTCAACTATCCGGTGAGCCAGGCTTCGGATATCACCGCTTTCATGGCCACCACCGTTCCGGTAGGCGAGGACCAGGAGCCGATGCTGGAGCTGTGCCGGGAAATCGTGCGCCGCTTCAATCACGTGTACGGCGAGGTGCTGATCGAGCCGGAAATCTATCTGCCTCCGAACCAGTCCTGCATGCGACTGCCGGGCACGGACGGTCAGGCGAAGATGAGTAAATCTCTGGGAAATACCATCTACCTGTCGGATCCGGAGGACGTGCTGAAAAAGAAGGTCATGGGAATGTACACCGATCCGACTCACCTGAAGGTCAGCGACCCGGGCCATCTGGAAGGCAACACCGTGTTCCAGTACCTGGATGCCTTCTGCTGTGATGAGGATTTTGAAAAGTACTTGCCGGAATACAAGAACCTGGACGAGCTGAAGGAACACTACACCCGAGGCGGCCTGGGGGATGTAAAGGTAAAGAAATTCCTGTTTAACGTGCTGAACGAGTTCCTGACCCCAATCCGGGAAAAGAGAGCGTACTACGAGCAGCATCCGGAAGAAGTCGTTGAGATTCTGAGAGCCGGTACTGCGGATGCGGTAGCCACTGCGGAGAAGACGCTGGCTGCGGTAAAGCATGCGATGCAGATCGACTACTTCGAAAGATGGGATAAGGAATACAAATAACAAGTGTGCAAGTGATGGCCCGCCGGGAACGCCCGGCGGGCCTTTTCCGTGCGCCGAATGGCAATGGGGCGCCCTTGGGACAAGGGCGGACCGATCGCCTGGGATGCGCCGCTCGTCTGGGACATCTCGGCTGCCTGGGACGAAGTAGAGATATTTTTATAGCGAAACTCTCATATGACTAGAAAAAAGAGGCGAGTTCACGCTAAAATGGACAAAATGGCAAAATAGCGTGAACGACTTTTGGGGAAATTCCGTAGAAGGGCCTGTTGAGCGGCAGAAAAAATCTGCGGCAAAAAAGAAGTTCACGCTTTTTGAGTGAAAATGACGATTTGGCGTGAAAATAAATCGGAGGGACCGGCTGAAAATTAGAATTCCGGCAGATCTGCAAAAATGGATTCACGCTAAATGAGCTTTTTGGGGAAATTAGCGTGAACTCACTCAAAAAATCTAGGCATATGGGAACTGAATAACGAAAGAGAGATAGATTAATTAGAGCGCAGGGGGGATACCAAGCGAGATTGTGCAATAAGCAATATCTCGATTTTTCTCGAACGAAATATGATGCATGGGAACGGTGCATTTGCGATAATAGAACTAAGAAGAGGGCCGCAAGAGATTTGCGGTCAATCACATCTAATGAAGGAAAGGAGCGAGGAAAATGGTTCATTGTTCGAAATACGTGAAGGCCGGTCTGGACGAGAATCGGCTGCTTCGGAAACGATACCTTCAGCGGCAGAAGGCGCTGATGAAGTATGACAAAATGACGCTACGGATATGCATCAAGAATGGGCGTGCTTATTACTATGGTAAGAAGAAGGGAAAGGAAATCTATCTGGGCAATGCTGAGAACGAGACGGTGCGCGGCATCCGGGAGCTTCGATTCTGCCGGGCGATGCTGGAGGTGCTGGAGAAGAACATCAAAGCAATGGAGTCCTTCCTGGAAAAGTACAGTTCGCCAACGGCCGCCGCGGTAAAAGCAGCTCTTCCCAAGCATTATCGTCCGACACGTCCGACGGAATACGCGTTACATCCGGAGAAGGATCCCATCTGGCGGCGTTTTCAGGCGATGCTGGCGCATAAAGCAAAAATCCCGGTGCACTATCCGGAGAATTTGAAAATCCTGACATTTGACGGAACGGCCGTGCGGAGCCGAGTGGAAGCGCTGCTCTACGAGCGGTTCAGCGCGGCGGGTTTCTACGTAATCTACGAGTATCCTATCGAATATGCGCCGGGAAAATTCATTCGTCCGGATTTTCTCCTGATTCATCCGGAGACGGGAGCCATTTTTCTGTGGGAGCATTTGGGGCTTTGGTATCATGAAACCTCTTCCGAGTTCTATCGCAATGAATTTAGCGGAAAGACAGATATCTACCGAAATCTGGGATTCATCCCGGGAGTGAATCTGTTGATGTCCTTTGAGACACCGTTGGGCTTGGATATGGAACGCGTCGCCCAGGAAGTGGACCACCTGTACAACCTGGAGGAAACCGCACAGAGCATAAAGATTGCCGAGCTTCAGCAGGCGCAGTTTGCGGATTTCTCGTTGCTGAAAGTAGTGTAGGGGGAGCGGCTCGCGTTTCGCCGCCCCCCGACAGTCCCGCCCTCGAATTCTCACCCGGCGGCCCAACCACAGGAACCTCCCCTTTACATTCCCCCCCCATCCTTTACGTTCTTTTTACTTTACCTCGATAACAGTCTTTACGAAATCGCCCTATACTTATACCTGTAATCAGAAAACAGACAAGAAAACAATTGAAAAGGGAAAGAAAGTAAAGGAGAGAGAAAGATGAAAAAAAGAAATCTCAAACTGATTGCCCTGGGCCTGACCGGTCTGATGGGCGTGGCTGCCCTCACCGGATGCGGCAGCAGCAAGGAAAAGAGTGCAACGGTCAGCACGAACGGATCCACTTCCATGGAAGAAGTGATGGGTGCGCTTTCGGAACAGTATCAGAAGGATAACGAAGGCGTAAAGGTAACCTACGATCCAACCGGATCCGGCACCGGAATTGAGGAAGCCAAGAACGGCAATACCGACATCGGCCTGGCATCCAGAGCATTGAAGGATGACGAGAAGGACGGACTGGAGCAGAAGGTCATCGCACTGGATGGAATTTCCGTAATCGTCAATGCAAAGAACGGTGTAAAGGATCTGACAACTCAGCAGGTAGCAGACATTTTTAGCGGAAAGATCACAGACTGGAGCCAGGTCGGCGGTAAAGCCGGAAAGATTTCCTGCATCGGCAGAGAGTCCGGATCCGGTACGAGAGACGGCTTCGAAAGCGCAACCGGCACCGAAGACAAGTGCAAGCTGGAACAGGAATTGACATCCACCGGTGCGGTAATTTCCGCAGTAGGCAGCAATGAGAAAGCAATCGGATACGCGTCCTTCTCCGCAGTAGAGGGTCAGGACAAGATTCAGGGAATCAAAGTCAATGGCGTAACCTGCACCGAAGACACCATCAAAGATGGAAGCTACAAGCTGCAGCGTCCGTTCTGCTTCATCACCAAGAAAGACGGAAAGCTTTCCGAAGAAGCACAGAAGTTCTACGATTTCGCAACATCGAAAGATGCGGCAGATCTGATTCGTAACGCCGGTGCCGTTCCAGTAAGCGAATCGTAAGATGAAGAAGAAAAAAGATTTAATGGAAAACGCAATACACGGACTGTTCCTGTTCTGTGGTTTTGTCAGTGTCGCCTTCGTGCTGCTGATCAGCGTGTACCTGATTATCTCCGGAATTCCGGCCATTCACAAAATCGGACCGATCAAGTTCCTGTTCGGTACTACCTGGAAATCCGGTCAGAATCAGTTCGGCATCCTGCCATTCATCCTGACCAGCGTCTACGGTACGGCGGGGGCGGTAATCCTGGGAATACCGATTGGTATTTTTACCGCCATGTTCCTGGCGAAAGCCGCACCCCCGAGAATCGCAGCGGTGATTCAGGGAGCCGTAGAGCTTCTGGCAGGAATTCCGTCCGTCGTATATGGCCTGGTGGGCATGACCGTATTGGTGCCGGGCGTGCAGAAGGCATTTCACCTGTCCTCCGGCGCCACACTGTTCTCCGCCATCGTGGTCCTGACGATTATGATTTTGCCGTACATCATCAGCGTGTCGGCCACCGCACTGCGGGCCGTGCCGAGAGAGTATGAAGAAGCCTCGCTGGCTTTGGGGGCCAACTACACGGAGACCTGGTTCCGCGTATCCCTGCGGGCTGCAAAGAGCGGCGTGGCGGCAGCGGTCATTCAGGGCGTGGGCAGAGCGCTAGGCGAGGCCATGGCGATTATCATGGTTGCCGGAAACGTGGCGAACATGCCGGGACTGTTCCAATCCGTTCGGTTCCTGACCACTGCCATCGTTTCGGAAATGTCCTACGCGTCCTATGGATCGCTGCAGAGACAGGCCCTGTTCTCCATCGGACTGGTGCTGTTCCTGTTCATCATGATGATTAACTGGATTCTGCACAGAGTGATCCGAAAGGAGGAGCAATAATGAGTACGCACAGAAAAAATATGGACAGACTGCTGAGAGGACTGATGGGGCTGTGTTCCGGCATCACCTGCCTGGTGCTCCTGATGATCATCGGCTACATCCTGTACCGAGGCGTCCCGAGCCTGACCTGGAACCTCCTGTCCACGGAGCCCAACAACCTTACCGGAAACATCGGAATTCTGCCCAATATTCTGAATACGCTGTATATCATTTTCGTGGCGATGATTATCGTCCTGCCTTTTGGCGTGGGGGCCGCCATCTACTTGACGGAGTATTCCACCAGCCGGAAGCTGACCAACCTGATTAGCTTCGCCGCGGAGATTCTGACGGGAATCCCATCCATTTTGTTTGGACTGGTGGGCATGCTGATTTTCATTCAGATTGGCGGCCTGAAGCAGGGTATTCTGGCCGGCGCGCTGACCCTGGTGCTGATGGTGCTGCCAACTATTATCAGCAATACGAGGGAGAGTTTGCTGACGGTTCCCCGGAGCTACCGGGAAGGGGCCCTGGCGCTGGGCAGCGGAAAATGGCATATGATTCGAACCGTGGTGCTTCCAAGCGCGTTGGACGGCATCATCACCGGATGCATCCTGTCGGTGGGCCGGATCACCTCGGAATCGGCGGCACTTCTTTTTACCGCGGGCTTCGGACTGAAGATGATCGGTTTCGTGCAGGCTTTGCAGTCGTCCTCCGCAACGCTGACGGTAGCCCTTTACATCTACGCCAGTGAGCGAGGCGCCTACGACATCGCGTTTGCCATCGCCATTGTGCTGATGGCGCTGACTTTGGCACTGAACCTGATTGCCTCCAAGACCGCGAAGAAAATACAGGAGAAAAGAGGCTAGAATATGAACGAACCAATTATCAAAGTCCGGGACCTGGACCTGTGGTACGGCGAGCACCAAGCTCTCCGGAAAATCAGCATGGACATTCCGGAAAGATCCATCACGGCGCTGATCGGCCCATCCGGATGCGGCAAATCCACGTTCCTGCGGAACATCAACCGGATGAACGACTTGATTCCGGATTGCCGGGTGGAAGGAACCCTGGAGTACCGGGGTAAAAATATTTTGGGAAATGACGTGGACGTGACCGATCTGCGCCGGAAGGTTGGAATGGTATTCCAGAAACCGAATCCGTTCCCGATGAGCATTTACGACAACATCGCCTACGGCCCGCGCATCGGCGGCATCCGCAATAAGACCGAGCTGGATGAAATCGTAGAGCGGTCCCTGAAGGCGGCGGCCATCTGGGAAGAGACCAAGGACCGGCTGAAAAAGTCGGCGCTGGGCATGTCCGGTGGCCAGCAACAGAGACTGTGCATCGCCCGGGCCCTGGCCGTAGAGCCGGATGTACTGCTGATGGACGAACCCACCAGTGCGCTGGACCCGATTTCCACGGGTAAAATCGAAGATCTGGCAGAGGAACTGAAGAAAGAGTACACCATCGTCATGGTCACCCACAACATGCAGCAGGCCGTTCGTATCTCGGACCGCACCGCCTTCTTCCTGCTGGGAGACCTGGTGGAGTACGGAGAGACGAATCAGATTTTCTCCGACCCGAGAGATAAGCGCACAGAAGATTACATTACAGGGAGGTTCGGTTAATGAGAGATACATTCCAAGGAGAATTGAGAGAATTAGACAATCAGACTTGCCTGATGGGCGGTATGTGCGAAGACATCATCGACCGGGCAGTCCGTTGTTTCCTCACCAACGACGAGAAGCTGGCACAGAAGGTGGTAAAGCTGCAGGATACGATTTCCCAGAAGGAGCGTGAAATCGAAATCATGTGCATCCAGCTGATCATGAAGCAGCAGCCGGTGGCGTCGGATCTGCGAGTCATTTCCGCCACCCTCAAAATGGTGACCGACCTGCACCGCATCGGGGATCAGTCCCTGGACATCGCCGAGATCGTCCTCACCGGTCAGCTCACCCAGGCCATTCGCACCCAGGATTTTCAGAAAATGGGCGAAGCGGTGGTCTACATGGTCAAATCCAGCGTAGAGGCCTTCCAGGCCCGGAGCCTGGAGCACGCCAAAGAAGTCATTGCCTACGATGACGTAGTGGACGAGTATTTTGAAAAAATAAAATTCAATCTCCTCGAACGCATCCGGGGCCGCATCGATGACAGCGACCGAGATGTTCTGGACATGCTGATGATCGCCAAATACCTGGAGCGCATCGGCGACCACGCCGCCAATGTGGGCAACTGGGTGGCCTTCTCCGTGAACGGCGAACTGCTGCCGGATAATTAAAGAGAAGGCGGCGGCCGGCGTGGGAGCGATTCTCGTGTTATCGGTATTCGCTGCCATAATTTGCTTCATAGCAAGAATTAAGTATCTGAAGGGAAAAAGAAGAGAATAACATAAAAAACTACACCTCCAAAGTTGGATATGAAACCAACCTTGGAGGTATGTTTTTTAATTGTGTAAGAGTAACTACTAGCATGTGGAATTTAATCTCACACAACTTGAATTTAGAAATACATTCAACGGATGGCGCAATAATTAACTCTAAAAAACGGTCAATCAATATATAATGGCAAAATATTTGACCAGTTCGGAGAACGCTCAACAAAACTGAATGCTTATACTAAAGCAATATGGTAAGATAAAGCTACATATAAAAAGAGGAGCCGGCGATGGAATATATAGCGCATATTAACGGAGATAAAATACAAAGTTGTACCGAACATTGTCTAAATACAGCAAAGTATGCGAAAACTGATTTGATGTCTGTTGGACTTGGCAATACTGCTTATTTGGCAGGTCTGATACATGATATGGGGAAATTCACTAAAGAATTCAATGAATATATTCAGAAGTCGGCAAGAGGTGAGCATGTCCGAAAGGGCTCCGTGATTCATTCTTTTGCCGGTGTACGGATGATGATGACAGAATTCCATCCAATGTATTCAGGACAGAGTAAATCTGAATGGGAAAGAATTACAGCAGAAATGATTGCCACAGCAGTGGGATGTCATCACGGATTGTTTGATGAATACGATGAAAATCATCGTTCGGGACTTAAGTATCGAATTGAAAAGCAACCGGAATATGACGAACGAGCAAAGAGTGCGTTTTACGAGTTGTGTTGTAAGCAAGAAGATATCGCTAAATTGTTTTTAGACGCGTGTAAAGAAATCTGCACGATATGCGAACCGCTTACAAAGATTGCTTCGACCGAGAAAGAATTGATGTTTTATTTGGGGTTAATCCAGCGATTATTGAATTCAGCAGTGATGGATGGGGATCGAAAGGATACTGCTGAATTTATGGGGGATTTTTCTTTTTCGGAGAAGACTGTTTTGAGCACAACGAAACTTTGGCATGACTTAACAAAGAATGTTACAGGACGATTAGACGCATTTCCGCAGAAATCGGAAATCCAGAAGGCAAGAAGAAAGATGTCGGATTACTGTGCCGAATTTGCAAGAAAATCAGATGATGGAGAAATCTATCGAATGAATCTTCCAACCGGTGGCGGAAAAACTCTTTCCAGTTTACGATATGCGTTAGAACATGCGAAAAAATACGGCAAAGAACGCATAGTTTTTGTTGTTCCGCTTTTGAGCATTTTGGATCAAAATGCTCAAGTGATTCGAGAAAATGTTGGAAATGACGATATAGTATTGGAACATCATTCTAACATAGTAATGGACGGAAAAACCGAAGAGGAATGTACAAGGCAGGATTTATTGGCAGAAACCTGGGAATCCCCTATTATTATCACTACGCTGGTACAGTTTTTAAATACGTTGTTTTCAGGAAAAACGAATTCCGTCAGACGATTTGAAGCGTTAACGAATAGTGTTATTGTGTTTGATGAGGTTCAGACTGTTCCTCAGAAAATGATTTCATTGTTTAATCTAGCAATTAACTTTTTGACGAAAATATGCCACGCTACAGTTCTTCTTTGTTCTGCTACACAGCCTTCCTTTGAGGAAAATAAGTATAGCATGCTAATAAGTGAAAAGCGCATGATTCCGCAGAAGGCAATGAATCATTTTTCTGCTCTTTTCAAAAGAGTAGAAGTGACTGATAAGGGAAATATGACAATTGAAGAAATTAGAAATCTTGCGATTGAAAGCTGCATAAATCATAGGTCTGCATTAATCATTTGCAACACAAAGAGAGAAGCGCGAACTTTGTATCGGCTTATTGATGAGAGCGATATTAAATGCGTTCATCTGTCAACATCTATGTGCATGGCACATAGAAAAGAGGCGATTAATGAAATGCGTGAACTGCTAAAGAAAAAAGTACCGTTTATCTGCGTTTCAACGCAGCTAATTGAGGCAGGGGTAGATGTTTCCTTTGGGTGTGTGATTCGCTTTTCAAGTGGGATAGACAGTATTGTGCAGGCGGCAGGAAGATGTAACAGAAATGGAGAAAATAAAATTTCCCCTGTTTACATTGTTCATCTAAAAGGAGAAAGCTTAAAGTTCTTGAACGAGATTGAAGAAGGAAAGAATTTGACTGCAGAAGTAATTCGAGAGTTTCAGAAGAATCCGGAAAAGTACGATAACGACCTTATTTCTGAAAAAGCAATTGCGGATTTCTATAATAGATATTTTCGAAAATTGAATAACTGCATTAGAGAAACAGAGTATCCGGTTGCTTTTGGAGAAAGTATTTTTGAATTGCTGTCAACAAATGCGGAATTCCTTCCTGAGAAATGCGAATTTGCAATGTGGCAAGCATATAAAACTGCGGGAGACCAATTTGAAGTTTTTGATGATTCACAGAGAACTGTTGTTATTCCATATAACGACGAAGCGAAAAGAATAATCAGTGAACTGTCAGGCAGCAAGGCAAAAAATGATATATATTATTGCAAGACTCAATTGAATTTATTGAAGCAGTATACCGTGCAACTATTTAACTATGAATATAGCAAATTCGTAGAATTAGAAACTGTTCGCCCGGAATGCGAGGGGGCGGTTTCAATATTGGATGTGTGTTGTTATGACAAAAATCTTGGAATAATTGTGCCGGAAGAAGAGACGGGGATGTTAGCTAATGAAGATTTGTTTTTGGAAGTCTAAAGAATATACAGTTAACAAAGAGAAAGGAGTGAATATGTATAATAATTCTGTGGAATTAACCGTATATGGAGATTATGCACTTTTTTCAGATCCTATCACGCGAGTGGGAGGTGAGAAATGGAGCTATCAGATTCCAACATACGAAGCGTTGAAAGGTATTTTATCGTCGGTTTATTGGAAACCAACATTTATATGGTATATCGATGCGGTGCGTGTGATGAAGCCAATTCAAACAGAAGTAAAAGGAATTCGCCCGATTAAATATCATGGTGGAAACGATTTGTCATATTACACGTATTTAAAAGATGTGGAATATCATATCAAAGCACATTTCGAGTGGAATCATAACAGACGAGAATTAGAGCAAGATCGTAATGTGGCAAAACACGAAGAAATTGCAAAGAGAATGATTAAAAAAGGAGGGCGACGGGATATTTTCTTGGGAGCACGGGAGTGCCAGGCTTATGTGGAACCGTGTTGTTTCGATGAAGGCAAAGGCTTTTATGATGATATTTCGGAGCTAGCGTTTGGCCCGATGTTTCATGGATTTACCTATGCAGATGAAGCCTACGATGAGAAAACTGCAGGACGGCTCACACAGAATTTTTGGAAACCAATAATGAAGAATGGAGTTATTGAATTCTGCAGGCCGGAAGACTGTGAACATCGTTATCTGCATGAAACAAAGGTGAAGGTGTTCGAAAATAAGAAGAATTTTCAACCAGTGTCAGAGTTTGACGTATAGGAGGTGCACATGAGTTTGATGATGCGATGCATTGAAACATATGATGCCATGGAACATCTTGCAGGAAAATGTGTCAACGAAGATCGAAAAGAAACATTAGCTCCAATTGGACATATATTAGCAAATGCAACAATTGAAATTACAGTTGATGAGGAAGGAAACTTTGTAAGAGCACAGAATGTAGAAAAAAAAGCAGTTATTCCTTGCACGGAAGAATCGGCTAGTAGATCCGGAACCAAAAAAACTGCACATCCATTATGTGATCAACTAGGATACGTTTCGTCATTTTATAATGAAGAAAAACATAAAGTATATATTACTGAGTTAAGAAAGTGGGTGGAATCAAAGCATTCTTCGAAAATTATACAGGCAATATATAAGTATGTTACCCATAATAGTATTTATGAAGACCTTCTGAGTAATGGAGTGAAAATTAAGAGTGAAAAAGATTTTGTGATATGGAGAGTTGTTGGCTTTGGCAATGAAAGCGGAAGCGTGTGCGAGAATGAAAACTTGCACAAATTGTATCAAGAGTACTATTTGTCAA
Source organism: Mogibacterium kristiansenii (assembly GCF_029224645.1). Classification (NCBI taxonomy): domain Bacteria; kingdom Bacillati; phylum Bacillota; class Clostridia; order Peptostreptococcales; family Anaerovoracaceae; genus Mogibacterium; species Mogibacterium kristiansenii. Next base: position 5,438 of record NZ_JAQXUZ010000017.1, on the reverse strand, counting down.
ATAAGAACGATAATCTAGACTTTTGTATGGTTGCAGGAAATCTAGCAATAACTACAACAAAGCATCTAAAAGGCACTGTTTCAAAATTTGGAAATGCAAAATTGATTTCTTCAAATGATAACGATGGTTTTACTTATAAAGGGCGATTTTTAGATGGTGGGGAAGCTTGTAGCATAGGCTATGAAGCTTCTCAAAAAGCACATAATGCGCTGAAATGGGTATTGGCAAATGAAGGAATCCCTCTAGGAAACAGGGTTTGCGTTGCCTGGAATCCTCAAGGAAAAAGTATACCTAAGATACAATTGCCAATTGCTGTCCACTGCAAAGAAGCGAAACCAGAGGCCTCGTCATATAAAAATGAGTTAAGAAAAAAAGTATTTGCATATTCGAAATCATTTTTAATGGGCGAACAGGTGGTTATTGCGATGTTTGAAGCAGCTACCTCCGGTAGATTGTCGGTAACTTATTATAATGAAATGCCGGGAATCTCTCTAGTTAAAAAACTTGAAAAGTGGGATGAGACAACATTATTTAAATCAACAGACAGGGGTGCGTTTGTTCCGTCACTGTATAAATACGTTGCCTTTTCATATGGCATTTATAGAACTAAAAATAGTAATGATGCGGGAATGCTTGAGGTGGATGAGAAAATCCAAAATAAACAAATGCAGAGATTAATAGCATGCCGTATAGACAATAAGATGTTTCCGATTGATATTTTGAAAAGACTGGTAATCAATGCATCTAATCTGGGCGCGTATGATAGGAATACAAGAAATCAAATTCTACATACCACATGTTCTGCAATACGGAAATATTATGTTGATAAAGTACAGGAGGATATATCTATGTCATTAGAAAAAGAAAAGAAGAATCGTAGCTATCAATATGGCCGATTGCTAGCAGTTCTTGAGAAAATCGAACAGGACACTTATGATAAAAAAGACACGATGAGAGAGACAAATGCAATCCGGCTGCAACAACGATTCGTCCATAAACCACTTGAAACTTCAGAGCAAATCATAAGAAAGTTAAAACAGGCATATTATCGTAAACTAAATAAGTCTGCTATATCGCATTATGAAAAACTGATAGAAGAAATACTATGTGTAATCTCTGAATGCGAAGAGACAGAACTGGATAAATCATTAGATGAAATGTATCTCGTTGGCTATTATTTGCAAAAGCAAGATTTTTACAAGAAAACTAATGACAGTACAGATGAAACCGTTATTTCTGATTAGGTGTTGATATTTATTAAAAGAGAAGGAGAGATATTATGAAACTTGAGAATAAGATTGATTTTGTCGCATTTATTTCTGTTACAAATGCAAATCCAAATGGGGATCCATTAAATGGAAATATTCCGAGAACAGACTTTGAAGGATATGGCGAAATTTCTGACGTATGCATTAAAAGGAAGATTAGAAACAGAATGCAAAATATTTTGGAGAAACCGGGAAGTGTTTTTGTTCAGTCAGAAGAGTTGGCAGATGATGGAATGAAGAGTCTTGCACAAAGAGCAAAGGAGACATTAGGTAAGCCAGATAAGAAAACAGATAGAGATGAATACATAGAAAAAGCCTGTGAACAGTGGGTTGACGTACGTTCGTTTGGTCAAGTATTTGCATTTTCTGATAATGCCGGATTTTCTGCTGGCGTAAGAGGCCCAGTATCGGTACACCTTGCTGTTAGTGCACATCCAATCGAAATCAATTCGATGCAGATTACAAAAAGTGTAAATGGCTCAAAGGACAGTGGGAAGGATTCCGACACAATGGGAATGAAGCATTTTGTTCGTTATGGGTTATATAAGGTTAAGGGATCAATTAATCCTCAACTTGCGGAAAAAACAGGGTTTAGTGAAGAAGATGCGGAATTGATAAAAGAATGTTTGAGAACATTGTTTGTAAATGATGCTTCCGCAGCAAGACCGGATGGATCTATGGAAGTTGTTAAACTGTATTGGTTTAAGCATAATTGTAAAAATGGACAATACTCTGCGGCAAAAGTTCACGGGAGCGTGAGTGCAGAGTTGAAGGATGGTGTAGATTATCCAAAATCTATTGATGATTATAAAATTTATTATGATCATTCATTGGAAGATTTGGAAGTTGAAGAAGTTGCAGGTCTTTAGAAATGTATCTTGAAGATGACTATTTGATGATTTCCGGAATCCAACATTTTGTTTATTGTCGTAGGCAATGGGCGCTGGTTCATGTAGAAGACAAATGGATAGAAAACTATTTTACTGCTGATGGACGTGTTATTCATAATCGGGTCCATCAGCAGGGAATACAAGATATTCGAAATGGCGTTTTAACTATTAGAGGATTGAATGTGTCATCTGCAAAATATGGAATTTCAGGAACTTGTGATGCCGTTGAATTCCTTCCCGTAAATGATGGAATTACACTTCATGGACGCGATGGCCTATGGAAACCACTTCCGGTTGAATATAAAAGAGGGAGATCAAAGATTAGTAATTGCGATCGTCTTCAGGTTGCTGCACAGGCTGTTTGTCTTGAAGAAATGTTTTCTTGTGTGATTGACTATGGATTTATTTTTTATAAAGAGACAAGAAGGAGAGAGAAAGTAGAAATTACCGCAGAAATGCGAGATGAGCTCACAAAAGCTCTAGAAGAAATGCATTCATATTATCGCAGAGGGTATACACCGCGAGTTAAGCCAAGTAAAAAATGTAAAAAATGTTCATTATCTTCAGAATGCATGCCGTCATTGTTGAGGTCAGAAGAAAATGTTGACGCATATATTAGGCGGCATATGGAGGAATCTGAGAATGCGTAAAATGCTCAATACTTTGTATATTACCAGCGAGGAGGCATATGCTTCTTTGAATGGAGAAAATATAGAAGTTAAAATTGGAATGGACGAAAAGAAAGCTTTTCCACTTCACAATTTAGAGAGCATTGTCTCTTTTTCTTATAAAGGGGCATCTCCGGCATTGATGGGAAAGTGTGAAAGTAGCGGTATTACACTAACCTTTTTCTCTCCGCATGGAAAATATCTTGCGACAGTTGGAGCTGGAACAAATGGAAACATTTTGCTTCGCCGCGAACAATATCGCGTTTCTGAAGATCAAGAATCATCCATTAAAATTGCAAGAAATATGATTACGGGGAAACTATACAATTCTGCGGAACAACTGCTTCGATTTACACGAGATCATCCAATGCAAGTTGACTGTGAAAAACTTCAGAAGACGGCATCTCGAATAAAGCAGTTAATGAACAAAAGTAGAATAGTTACCAGCAAAGAGAATCTCCGAGCAATTGAAGGAAATGCAGCAAGTGAGTACTTTTCCTCCTTTAATGAATTAATTCTTCAAAAGAAAGATGACTTTATTTTTGATGGGCGAAGTAGAAGACCTCCATTAGACCGTGTAAATGCATTGCTCTCGTTTGCGTATTCATTGCTTGCAAATGATTGCACTGCCGCATTGTATAGCGTAGGGTTGGATCCTTTTGCAGGAATGTTTCACGTAGACAGACCCGGACGCCGGTCATTAGCGCTTGACATAATGGAAGAATTTCGTGTTCCCATGGCAGATCGATTTGTTCTTTCTTTGATTAATAATCGCAAATTTGAGAGAAGTGATTTTGAGGTTCAGGAAAGTGGAGCTGTCCTTTTGAAGGATGATGCACGGAGAGAATTTCTTGCACAGTGGCAGATGAAAAAAAGAGAAGTTATAACACATCCTTTTTTGAAGGAAAAGGTTGAATGGGGTCTAGTTCCATATGCTCAGGCACAGATTTTGGCACGATGTTTACGTGGCGATTTAGATGAATATCCACCTTTTTTCTGGAGGTAAAAATGCTATATCTGATAGGCTATGATATAAAGACAACATCAAAAGAAGGAACAAGAAGGCTTTCAAAAGTTGCAAAAGTGTGTTGTAATTATGGTCAAAGAGTCCAAAACTCTTTATTTGAATGTGAGCTAGACGGAGCGCACTATGTCCAAGTAAAAAAGCAGTTGCTAAGCATACTTAATGCAGAGGAAGATAGTCTACGAATATATTGCCTCGGGAAAAAATATAACAGTAAAATCGAAGAGTACGGAGCAAAAACCAGCTATGATCCATTAGGAGAGTTAATAGTGTAATGACATCGGCGAACCTGAAGCTGTGCGAAAAAGCCTGGGAGGTTCGCCGAGAAAAAGAAGTAAATTAGTACAATAATTTAAAAACCTGACGACATCTAACAAGGGTGTTATGTTGGGTCTGCAACATGTTGTGACTCTTGATATTAGGCTACAACATATTGCGGTCGCACCCCCTCGTGGGGTGCGTGGATTGAAATCTACTTTGATAACTGATGCAGCCATAAAGTAGTGAGTCGCACCCCCTCGTGGGGTGCGTGGATTGAAATGACAACACAGTCCAGAACGTCGGCCCGATCTACGTCGCACCCCCTCGTGGGGTGCGTGGATTGAAATGAGATCGGTTTGGCTGGTGTGGTAGACTCTGGGTCGCACCCCCTCGTGGGGTGCGTGGATTGAAATTCTTCGTTGATTCGGAGAACCCGGCCAACGACGTCGCACCCCCTCGTGGGGTGCGTGGATTGAAATTCTATGTAATCCCATATCACATAGGTCTGCTCATAGTCGCACCCCCTCGTGGGGTGCGTGGATTGAAATGTCCATGTTTTCGGCGCCATTATCTCCGGCCAAGTCGCACCCCCTCGTGGGGTGCGTGGACTGAACTCTTCTGCATTTTGGAGCGTTCCATCGGCACGTCGGAGTCGCACCCCCTCGTGGGGTGCGTGGATTGAAATTCTGACAGGTATCTGGTCATCTCATCTACTGACGTCGCACCCCCTCGTGGGGTGCGTGGATTGAAATTCGGAACAATCGGCACATGAACCGAAAGTTCATGTCGCACCCCCTCGTGGGGTGCGTGGATTGAAATACAAGATCAGTACCAGTGCTGGTGAGTCTATGGAGTCGCACCCCCTCGTGGGGTGCGTGGATTGAAATGACTGAAGCCGGCATAGATCAGAGAGTGATCGTCGCACCCCCTCGTGGGGTGCGTGGATTGAAATAGTCTGAGAAGCTACTGTACAATTTGCAGAATGAGTCGCACCCCCTCGTGGGGTGCGTGGATTGAAATTACAGGAAGCATGGTCTTAATGGCTGGGTGCTGAGTCGCACCCCCTCGTGGGGTGCGTGGATTGAAATTGTTTTTAGTTCTTTAATCCATACAGACTTTTCGGTCGCACCCCCTCGTGGGGTGCGTGGATTGAAATGTTGCACTGGCAAGGGATTTACCTGCGGATTTTGAGTCGCACCCCCTCGTGGGGTGCGTGGATTGAAATTCAGGCTGATGCAGGACAAAGGCAGGAACCTAGTGTGTCGCACCCCCTCGTGGGGTGCGTGGATTGAAATAATTTTCTCTTTCGCTGCTTCCAGATCTTGAT
>NZ_JAQXUZ010000016.1:0-43580 GCF_029224645.1 Mogibacterium kristiansenii | reverse complement strand
GACGGAAGGCAAAGGCTTTGCCGGGAGGTCGACGCCAACATGGAAGCCGGAAGCCCTGGGGAATCCCGTTGTTGTTGGCGTGACCAGACGGAAGGCAAAGGCTTTGCCGGGAGGTCGACGCCAACATCGTCGCCGGAAACCCTGGGGAATCCCGTTCTTGTTGGCGTGACCAAACGGAAGGCAAAGGCTTTGCCGGGAAGTCGACGCCAACATGGACGCCGGAAGCCCTGGGGAATCCTGTTCTTGTTGGCGTGACCAGATGGAAGGCAAAGGCTTTGCCGGAAGGTCGACGCCAACATCGGCGCCGGAAGCCCTGGGGAATCCTGTTCTTGTTGGCGTGACCAGATGGAAGGCAAAGGCTTTGCCGGGAAGTCGACGCCAACATGTCCAAAGAAAAAGGGAAGAACTACATGAGAAATCTGAAAAAAGGCAATAGAAAATCCACCGCTTGCACAGCGATGGATTTTCTATTGCCAGTATGTATTGTGCGATATTTGCGATTTAGAATTTCAGCTTGGAGAATTTGCTCTTCTTCGGATAGGCTTTCTCGGACAATTCGCCCGCCATCTTCTGAATGGCCTTCTTCTCCTTGGAGCTGAGTTTTGTCGGCACCTCCACGATGACCTTCACGAACAGGTCTCCGTACCGTCCGGTGCGAGGGTTCTTCACGCCCTTGCCCTTCAGGCGGAAATTGGATCCGGTCTGGGTTCCCGCCGGAATGGTGTAGCTGTAGGTCTCGTTGAAGCCCGGCACGCTCACCTTTGCGCCCAGCGCTGCCTGATCGAAGGAAATCGGCAGGTCCAGATACAGGTCGTCGCCTCTTCTCTTATAGGTACTGTGAGGACGTACATTCAATACGATGTACAGGTCTCCGTTCGGTCCGCCGTTGGTTCCCGGCTCGCCCTGACCCCGAATCGGGATTACGCTGTCGTTGTCCACGCCCGCCGGAATATTAATCTTAATCTTGACCTTCTTCCGAACTGCGCCGGCACCGTGGCAATCCGGACACGGCGTATCGATAACCTGACCGGTTCCGCCACACTTGGAGCAGGTGGTCACGTTCTGAATTCGACCGAACGGCGTATTGGATACCTGGGTCACCTGACCGGTTCCGCCACAGGCATCGCAGGTGCGCTTGGAGGTTCCCGGTGCGGTGCCTTCCCCGTTACAGGTCTTGCACTGTACCATCTTGGTCAGTTCCACTTCCTTCTCACAGCCGAAGACTGCCTCGGTAAAATCAATGGTAATCTCCTGCTGCAGATCCCGGCCCTTCATCGGACCGTTACGCCGCGCGGACCGCCGGCCGCCGCCGAAGCCGCCAAAACCGCCGCCACCGCCGAACATATCGAATATATCACTGAAATCGAAGCCGCCAAAACCGTCGAATCCACCGGCGCCGCCGCCGAAGCCGGCATTTGGATCCACTCCGGCATGGCCGAACCGATCGTATTTGCTCTTTTTATCCGGATCCGACAGAACGGCATAGGCTTCATTCACTTCTTTGAACCTCTCTTCTGCCTCTTTGTTGTCGGGATTCCGGTCCGGATGATACTTCATGGCCATCTTACGGAATGCCTTCTTGATTTCATCATCCGATGCGCCCTTTTGAAGTCCAAGCACTTCGTAATAATCTCTTTTTTCAGCCATCTTTCGTTCCTTTCCAAAATATATCTATTTCATTTGTCATTATCATGAAATGACAGCTGCCGGCAGTACGCCGGCAGCTTTTCTATAATACACAGATTATTTATCGTCGTCAACTACTTCGTAGTCTGCGTCTACTGTGTTTCCGTTGTGCGCCGCACCGGAGTTCTGATCTCCCGCTGCCTGCTGTGCGCCCATGTCCGGTCCTGCCTGACCTGCGGCACCCTGTGCAGCCTGTGCTTCCTGATAGATTCTGGTGGAGATTGGATAGAATGCGTTGGTCAGCGCTTCCATTTTGCTCTTCAGGTCTTCGGTGGATGCGTTGTTGTTCAGCGCTTCCTGCAGATCCTTCTTCGCATTTTCCACTGCGGTCTTCTCAGAATCGTTTACCTTGTCGCCCAGCTCGTTCATCTGCTTTTCGACTTCGAAAATCATGCCCTCTGCCTGGTTCTTGGTCTCGATTTCTTCCTTGTGCTTCTTATCTTCTTCGGCGAATCTCTCCGCTTCCTTGATCTTCTCGTTAATCTCATCCTCGGACAGCTTGGTGGAGGAAGTGATGGTAATCTTCTGTTCCTTACCGGTGCCCAGATCCTTTGCGCTTACGTTAACGATACCGTTGGCATCGATATCGAAAGTAACCTCAATCTGCGGAATTCCACGAGGAGCCGGTGCAATGCCGGACAGCTGGAATCTTCCCAGTGTGATGTTGTCGGAAGCCATCTCTCTTTCACCCTGCAGTACGTGAATGTCTACTGTGGTCTGGTTGTCTGCTGCGGTGGAGAAAATCTGACTCTTCTTTGTCGGAATCGTGGTGTTTCTCTCAATCAGCTTGGTAGCGATTCCGCCCAGTGTCTCGATGGACAGGCTCAGCGGAGTGACATCCAGCAGCAGTACGTCATTGACCTCACCGGTCAGCACGCCGGCCTGAATGGATGCACCGACTGCAACGCACTCATCCGGGTTGATGCCCTTGAACGGTTCCTTGCCGGTTACTCTCTGTACCGCAGCCTGTACTGCCGGGATACGAGTCGAACCACCGACCAGGATAACCTTGTCCAGATCTGCGGAAGTAACGCCGGCATCTCTCATTGCCTTGTTCATCGGCTCGATGGATCTTTCTACCAGATCGGAAGTGAGTTGATCGAATCTCGCTCTGGTCAGGTCCATATCCAAATGCAGCGGACCATCAGCGGTTACGGTGATGAACGGCAGGTTAATCTTTGTGGTCTGTGCGCTGGACAGTTCCTTCTTTGCTTTCTCTGCGGCTTCCTTCAGTCTCTGCAGTGCCATGTTGTCCTGTCTCAGATCCACGCCGTGCTCCTTCTGGAAGGAGTCTGCCAGGAAGTCCATGATCTTGTTATCGAAGTCATCGCCGCCCAGGTGAGTATCACCGTTGGTTGCCAGTACTTCGAAAACGCCGTCGCCCAGCTCCAGTACGGATACATCGAATGTACCGCCGCCCAGGTCGTATACCAGAATCTTGTGGGATCCCTCTGCCTTGTCCAGACCGTATGCCAGGGAAGCTGCGGTCGGCTCGTTGATAATTCTCTTTACATCCAATCCGGCAATTTTACCGGCATCCTTGGTTGCCTGCTTCTGTGCATCGGAGAAGTATGCCGGTACGGTGATTACCGCTTCGGTAACCTTCTCGCCCAGATAGCTTTCCGCATCCGCCTTCAGCTTTGCCAGAATCATCGCGGAAATATCCTGCGGTGTGTACTGCTTTCCGTCGATTTCTACGTGATAGTTCTCACCCATGTGTCTCTTAATGGATGCGATGGTTCTGTCCGGGTTGGTGATGGCCTGTCTCTTTGCGGTCTCACCTACCAGTCTCTCACCGTTCTTTGTGAATGCCACTACAGATGGGGTGGTTCTTGCGCCCTCTGCGTTAGCGATTACGGTCGGTTCTCCACCTTCCAGTACAGCGACACAGCTGTTTGTTGTTCCCAAATCAATTCCAATTACTTTGCTCATTTCTATTACCTTTCCTTCCTTGAAATTACTTTGTTACTGCGACCATAGACGGTCTGATTACTTTATCGTTCAAAGCGTAGCCCTTCTGCAGGACCTTACTTACTTTGCCGCTTTCCAGCTCTTCGTTCTCTTCGGTCATTACCGCATTGTGTTTCGTCGGGTCAAAATCCTGACCTTCCGCTTCCACTTCCGCCAGACCGGATTTCTGAAGCTCCGTTACCATTTGGGTAAAAATAAGTTCCATTCCCTTGGCGTATCCGGCAGGGTCATCCTCTGCGCTGGCCGCCAGGGCTCTTTCAAAATTATCCAGAACCGGAAGCAGTTCCATCACCAGCTTCTCGGTGGCATATTCCCGAATGTCGTTCTTTTCCTTCGCTACCCGTTTCTTGTAGTTCTGGAACTCGGCCATCAGGCGGACGTATTTCTCATTTCCGTCATCGGCTTTTTCTTCGGTTTTCTCTTCCGACTTTTCCTCGGTCTTTTCCGCCTCCGGTGCGTTATCCTCTTCCGGAGTCTCGGTCGCCTCCGCCGAACCGGCTTCTTTTTTTACTTCATCTTCCGGAGTCTGGGCTTCTTTTTTCTGCTCTTCACTCATCCTCTTTCTCATCCTTTCCATTGCTCAGCATAAACGATTGGCTGAGGTTATTTGTCAAATATTCCATAATCGAGGTGACCTCGCTGTAGTTCATACGGGTCGGCCCGATAACGCCGATTTTGCCCACCAGCTTGCCATCCACGTGGTAGGTGGCGGTAATCACGGAGCTGTTCTTCATGGCCTGTTCCGGATTCTCGTTGCCGATGGTGACGATTACGCCGTTGTCCCGGTTCAGAATGTCCCGGGTGAATTCCTCCTTCCGGCTCACCAGCTCCAGGAAGGATTTGGCCCGATCCATGTCGCTGTATTCCGGAATGTTGAATATGTTGGTGAGGCCTTCCATGTACAGGTTGACGTTCAGCATATCCTCCAAAGTTCGCATGAAGTTGGGCATCACATCTCCCGCCAGGGAACTCAACGCACCCAGGTCGGTGCCCACATCTTCGATGATGGAATTCTTCAGCACATCGTCGATGGTATGACCTTTATAATGGTAGGTCATGGTTTTGCTGAGAATCTCCAGGGCATCGTTGGTGTACGGCACGTTCAGGCGCAAGGTGGTGTTGGTCACCTTTCCGCTGTCTGCCACAATCATCAGGACGATTTTGTCATCGTCGATGGGAAGCAGTCGGATGAACTTCAGGGTGTCCTGCCGAGTGGACGGAGTCATGGCAAAGGATGCCAGCTTCGTGATATCGGACAGAAGCTCTGCCGCGTGGCGAATGGTTCGATCGAACTCGTTTCGGTTCACTTGAAGCCGTTCGTTGATGGTCTGCTTATCTTGAAGGCTCAAATCCGTCTTCTGCATCATGTTGTTCACGTAGAGCCGATATGCCTTATCGGAAGGAACTCGCCCCGCCGATGTGTGGGGATGGGTCAGATAGCCCATCTCTTCCAGGTCCGCCATCTCATTCCGAATGGTGGCCGGGCTCACGCCAAAATCATATTTCTTCGCGATGGAACGGGAGCCTACCGGTTCGGCGTTCTGCACGTAATCCGTAATAATTGCCTGAAGGATTCGCAGTTTTCGTTCTGTTAAATCCATTGTTCTGCCTCCTTCTTTCTTTTTCGTTGTTAGCACTCAATATACTGGAGTGCTAATCACTGTCTATAGTGTACTCTCACCCTCCCAAATAGTCAACGAATAAATTGAAGTTTTTTGTGTTTTTTCTGTGATTAGTGTACAATACTGATGTTTAGACAATCAGGAGGAATAACCATGGATTACAAAAGAATTCTTACAATACAGGACATTTCCTGCGTTGGCCAGTGCTCCCTTACCGTGGCGCTGCCCATCCTCTCCGCCTGCGGACTGGAGACGGCCATTCTCCCCTCGGCGGTGCTGTCCACCCACTCCGTGGGCTTCCGGGATTTCACATTCCGGGATCTGACGGAGGACATTCCCGCCATCGAGCACCACTGGCAGCAGGAGGGCATCCGTTTTCAGGCGGTGTACACCGGCTACCTGGGAAGCGCCCGCCAGATTGAAATGGTCAAAGACATCTGTCGAAATCTTCTGGTGCCCGGCGGCAAAAAAATCGTGGATCCCGCCATGGCCGACCGGGGAGAACTGTATCCGGTCTTCGATATGGATTTCGTTCAGGAGATGAAAGAATTAGTGGGAGAAGGAGACATCGTGCTGCCCAACATTACCGAGGCTTCGCTTCTAACCGACACAGAGTATCGGGAGGAATACGATGAGGAGTACATCTGCGGCTTGGTGGAGGGGATTCACCGGCTGGGCGCCGGCACCGTGGTGCTCACCGGCGTGAGCTACGACGCCCACAGCACGGGCGTCCTGGTTTCGGAGCAGGGAAAACAGACCTACTACCGCCACGAACTGCTGGACCGGGGCTGCCACGGCACCGGCGACGTGTACGCCTCTTCCTTTGTGGGGGCGTACATGCACGGCAAAACCGTCCCGGAGGCCGCCCGAATCGCTGCGGATTATACCCTGGCCTGCATCAAAAACACCCTGGACGACCCGGACCACTGGTACGGTGTGAAGTTCGAGCCGGTGCTGGGGGAACTGATTGAAGCACTGAAGTAAGCCGGCACCCGCCGGCTTTTTTGGTTGGCCGGGCCGGGGTGGGCCGGGTTTTCTGCTCTGTCCGCCCGAGGTTTGGGGCTCCGCCGGGCCGGGTTTGGGGCTCCGCCGGGCTGGGTTCAGATGAAAAGTGATGCATGGCCCCCTCATTTTTCCGCCTCATGCATCAACTCCATTTCCAGGGTTAATGCATGAGCACCCGTTTTTTTGTCCCATGCATCACCTCTCACCATTGCCGCCGAGCGTCAGCCCTTTAATTGCTCGGCGGCGGTGAACCAATTGATGCAGGAACATCATTTTTCAGCGTTCTTACATCAATTTCCCGATTTGTACCGGCGGCCCGAGCGAGAGCCGGGCCGCGTTCAGATGAGAAGTGATGCATGCCCCCTCATTTTTCCGCCTCATGCATCAACTCCATTTCCAGGGTTGATGCATAAGCACCCGTTTTCTTGTTCCATGCATCACTTCTCTCCATTGTTATTTCCAAAGGAAGAGAATTGACGACGAACTCTCCTTCTCCCCACCTTTCGTCGTCAATTCTAATCATCTCCTCATGCCTTATGCTCTAATATACATTCGGTTTTAAAAAATTTGACGACAGACCCTTGCCCTTGGAAAGTCTGTCGTCAATCTAATACTTTCTTCACACTTTTATTCTAATTCAAATTCCAATCAATGGAAAAAAATCACTTCTTCCAACCCGAATTTCCTGCTTTCAAGGCCTTATCTCGCCCTCACCCCCGGCATTGAACTCTAATCTACCAAGCGGCCGCGGGGAAATTGACGACGGAACGCTTCTCCTGGAGGTTCCGTCGTCAATTTCTTCCGGTTTCCTTTAAAGCAGCCCGGATTAGAGGCCACTTTATAATTTTCCCTGTTCCCGCAGTTTTTTCTCCGCCTTTCGTTCCGGCATAATCTTCCTCACATTATTCCCGGATAACAGCATCAACACCCCGGCCAGCACCAGCGGCGCAATCAGCAACCTCGGAAAGGTGAGCGCCTGCCCCGCGCTGTTTTTAATTACTTGCAAATCTGCATTGTAGAACGTCGGATCGAAGAAAAGTATGCTGAACACCATGACCGCCACCATAAACAAGCTGACGCCAAAGGACATATAACTGACGAAGCGATACGTGCCTTGAACATCTTTCTTCTTCCAAAGCGTGAAATATATTAGTGCAATTCCGAAGAGCGGCACATCCGACACGTCCCATACGAGTTCTATAATTCTGTAAAAATATACCCCCGTGGTATCCAACGTATACGGTTTTGCTCCGTGGAAAATCAAGTACTCTCCGTAATCCGAACGGAAGAGATACCAGGAAAGAATCCACAATACGATGAATCCGATTTCGTTGGCCACCACATACGTCTTTATATTTCTTAGCCGGTTTTCGTCCATGATTCACTCTCCTTTTCTTATGAATGTGCTTCTCCCATAGGTCTGTTGTCCAACAGAATTATATAATCTCCGCTACAAATTTTTCAAAAAACTCATAGTGTATCTCTTACCGTCAGAATACCTTATTCTGCCTGCCTTGTCAATAAATATTTATATTTACTAAATATTGACTTCTTTCTTTATTTACGCTATCTTTATGCTGTGAGTTGTTCCCGAAGGCAGTCTCTACCCAACGCTGTAATGGTTGAAGCAATTGCTCCAAGATTATCGTCTGATTGCCAACAGCATCGATATTATTCTGAACACAGACATTTCCCAGTTCGAGGAGAACAGAACCAATGCAGATGAGTAAAGAGATAATAAAACACCTGCTGCCTCATCTCTGAGACAGCAGGTGTTTTGCTTTCGTTATTCCCACGAAATGCTGTTTATGTCGCTTTCTATTTCGCCTTCACTTCTTTCCAGTACTTGCTGTACAAATCCGTGGTTTTCGTATCCAGCGTTTTCAGCGTATCGCACATGTCCAGGGTCTCATCCGTCGGGAAGATGGCATCCTCGTTCCGGTACTTCTTTTCGATTAGCTTCATCGCCGCCTCGTTCGGAGTGGTGTAGTAGAGGTAATCGAAATTCTTTTTTGTCACCTTGGCCTTGCACATATAATTGATGAACTTTTCCGCATTGGCCTTGTTCTTGGAGGTTTTCGGGATGGCCCAGGAATCCACGAAGAATTCCGTGCCTTCCTTCGGAATGACGAATTCCACATCCGGGTTCAGGTCCTTGGTGTAGATGTACTCGCCGTTCCACACCACGCCGATGGCTGCGGAGCCGTCGGCCAGCAGATCCCGGGCGGAATCGTTGGCGTATTTGTACACCAGCGGCTTCTGCTTCTTCAGCAGTTCCGCTGCCGCCTTGATTTCCTTCTCGTTGGAGGTGTTCTGGTCATATCCCAGCAAACGCAGGGCGATCATGAAGTCGTCCCGGACGCTGTCCGGCATCACGATGCTGTCCTTGAACTTCGGATTCCACAGGTCCCCCCAAGAGTCTATTTTTACATCCCCCACCATCTTCTTATTATAAATGATTCCAGAAACGCCCACCATGTACGGCACGGAGTATCTATTGCCCGGGTCGAAGGATTCCGACTTCTTCATGTAGCGGGAATCGATGTTCTTCAGGGCCGGGAGATTCTTCTTGTCCACCTCCAGGAGCATTTTGTGGTGAATCATCTTCTCAATCATGTAGTCGGAAGTGATGATGACGTCGTAATCCGCGGTTCCCTTCTCGATGACCGGATACATTTCCTCTGCGGTATCGTAGGTATCCTGGATGACCCGGATTCCCGTCTCATCCTCGAAGTCCGCAATCGCCTCCTGGTCGAAATAGTCCCCGTAGCTGTAGACGTAGATCTCGCCGTTCTCGCCGCTTCGGCAGCCGGTGCAGAGCATCATTCCCAGCACGGCCACCGCCGCCAGCACCCATTTGATTTTCTTCATCTACGCAGCCGTCCTTTCATTCTTAATATTGTTCCAGTTGACCACCAGCAGCACCACCAGCGCAATCAAGAAGATTACGGTGGATAAGGCGTACAGGGATGGACGAATTCCGATTTTCACCTCGCTGTAGATCAGCGTGGAGATGGTGTTGATGCCCGCCCCTCTGGTAAAGTGGGTGATGATGAAATCATCGATGGACATGGTAAAAGAAAGCAGGAATCCCGATGCGATTCCCGGCAGAAGCTCCGGCAGCACCACTTTGCGGAAGGCGTATCCCCGGGAAGCGCCCAGGTCCAGCGCCGCTTCGAACAGGGTGTCCGTCGCCTTGTTCATCCTCGGCCGCACCGATAGAATCACGTATGGAATGCAGAACGTGATGTGGGAAAAAAGAATCGTGCAATATCCCAGAGAGATTCCGAACATCAGGAAGGACAGCATCAGCGCGATTCCCGTCACGATGTCCGCATTCAGCATCGGAATGTTGTTGCACCCCATCAGCACCATCTGGGTGCTCTGTTTCATCCCGTCGATTCCGATGACCGCCATGGTTCCGATAATCGTGGCAATCAGCGCCGCCAGCAGCGCGATGGAGAAGGTGTTCACCAGCGCGCCCAGAATAAGCTTGCTGTGGAACATTTCCCCATACCACTTCAGGCTGAACCGGGTAAATACCGACATGGACTTCGCCTCGTTGAACGACAGCACAATCAGCGTCAGTATCGGGAGATACAGGAACAGCATGATAATTACAATGTACAGATTTCCAAAGAATTTCTTCATATGAACGTTCCCTCCCCGGTTTTATCGAATTTCTCCAGCAGCACCATGCTGATAATAATGAACACCATCATCACCAGGGACAGTCCCGAACCCAGGTACCAGTTGGAGTTCACCGTGAACTCCTGCTCGATGATGTTTCCGATCAGGTTCACCTTTCCGCCGCCCAACATGTTGGAAATAACGAATGTGGTGAGGGCCGGAATAAATACCATGGTGATTCCGCTGACGATGCCCGGCACGCACAGGGGTAAAATCACTTTGCGATACATATAGGCTTTACCAGCTCCCAGGTCGTAAGCGGCTTCAATCAGATGGCTGTCGATTTTCATCACCGCATTGTAAATCGGCAGAATCATAAAAGGCAGGAAGTCGTAGACCATGCCCAGCACTACCGCGCCCGGCGTATTCATCATTTCCTGTCTCGGCAGACCAAGGGCTTGCAGGATTCCGTTGATGACCCCTGCTCGTTCCAGCAGCACCTGCCATGCCATGGTCCGGAGCAGGAAGTTCATCCACATCGGCAGGATCAGCACGAAAATCGTAAAGCCCTGTTTTCCGAACTTGCTGTCCCGAAGCACAATCGCCATCGGGAATGCCACGATCAGGCACACCAGCGTGCTCACCAGCGCCAGCAGCAGAGACAGCCCCAGCGCCTCCATGTGGTTGGCGCTGAACATGGCGGTGATGTTATCTAAAGTAATTCCTCCGCCTCTGGCCGTGAATCCGTAGTAGGCAATGGAGAGGATGGGAATGACCGTTCCGGCAATCACAAAGACGATGAACGGTGCCGACCATTTCTTGCTAAATGTCAATTTCAATCGCCTCCTCTTCCTGTGTCTTTGGTTTATGCATAATCTGAATGTTCTCCGGACGAACGTACAGTCCTACCGTGCTTCCCACTTCGTAGGAATCGTAGTTCTGCAGGAGCCACTCAAAATCTCCTTCCGTATCCGCCTGCGCCAGCATCTCGTAGTGCATGCCGATGAACAGCTTGCTGGTAATCTTGGCGTCCAGAATTCCCTTTCCCGCCGGATGGATTTCCAGATCCTCCGGCCGAATCAGCACGTCCACATCCAGTCCCGGGGCAAATCCGTTTTCGCTGCCGTCGATGCACGGGAAATCCACGCCGTTGATTCGAACCAGATGATTCCGAACCATCTTTCCGGAAAGGATGTTGCTGTCTCCGATGAAATCCGCCACGAATGCGTTCTCCGGCTCGTTGTAGATTTCCTCCGGCGTTCCTTCCTGCTGAATCCGTCCGCTGTTCATGACAATGACCTTATCCGACATGGTCAGCGCCTCTTCCTGGTCGTGGGTTACGTAGATAAAGGTGATACCCAGTTCGTGCTTCAGCCGCACTAGCTCGTACTGCATCTCCTGTCTCAGCTTCAAGTCCAGCGCTCCCAGCGGCTCGTCCAGAAGAAGCACCTTTGGTTCATTTACGATGGCCCGGGCCATGGCCACCCGCTGCTGCTGTCCGCCGGACATCTGGGAGATCTTCCGGTTCTCGTAGCCCTCCAGGTTCACCAGCTTCAGGCCGTAATGCACCTTCTCCTTGACGTCCGATTCGTTCATTCCTTTTACCCGAAGACCGAAGGCCACGTTGTCTCCCACGGTCATGTGCGGGAAGAGGGCGTAGTTCTGGAATACCGTATTCAGGTTTCGCCGGTTGGACGGCACGTTGGTGATATCCTTGCCGTCAAAAAGAATCCGACCGCTGTCCGGGTTTTCGAATCCCCCTAGAATCCGCAGCGTCGTGGTCTTTCCGCAGCCGGACGGTCCCAGCAGCGTGACAAATTCTTTTTCCTGAATGGAAATGGTAATGTTTTTCAGGACTTCGTTCTCCCCGTAGGATTTCCGAATGTTCTCCAATCTAATCAGTTCCGCCAATGCTTTCTTCCTCCTTTGTTCTTTCCCGATGTCATTTCTTTAAAAGCTTGGGGGTGTACTCACCCAGATCAGCTCGGCCCCCGCCGGTGAGCTGATGTAATGTTCTTCGTCCGGATAGAGATAGAAGCTCTCTCCTTCTCCCACGGCATATTTCTCTTTTCCGATGTGGACTTCCACACTTCCGGAAATAACGTATCCGAACTCCTCGCCCTCGTGGGGATTGTCCGGTATGGTGGATCCCCCCTTCTTCAGGGTCAGCCGGATGGGTTCCATCTCGTTTCGCTGGGCGTTGGGGACGATCCATTCGATGCGGCTCTTTCTGGCCGAATCTTCTTTCAAGAAATAATCTTCCGCCGAGAACACCACCTGGGGGCGGGTCCGGTTGGCAAAGAATTCTCCGCAGTCCGTTCCCAAACAGGTGAGAATATCCTCCAGGGTGGCGATGGACGGGGAAGTGAGATCCCGTTCAATCTGCGAAATAAACCCTTTGGACAGTTCTGCTCGGTCCGCCAGCTCCTCCTGGGTCAGACCCCGTTCGATTCGGATTCGACGGATTTTCTCTCCGATTTCCATGATAACCTCTTTTTCTAAAAACATAGAATACTAAAAATGAAGTTTAGTATTTGTAAACTCAAACACTAAAAATTATACTTGACTCCGCAAGGAAGTCAAGTAAATTTTTTTGTATAGTATTCTTTAAATGTCCAGACCCATCTCTGCCAGAACGTCCACCATGGCATCCATTTCCTTGTTCTCGTGGAACTCGATTCTTCCGGCGTCGCTGAGCATTGCCAGCTTCGGATCGATCGGCAGCTTTGCGATGACCGGAATGCCGTATTCCGCACCGATGGCATCCGCAGAGCTCGGTCCGAATACCTCGACCTTCTTTCCGCAGTCCGGGCATTGCAGGTAGCTCATGTTCTCCACCATTCCGAGAATCGGAATGTTCATCATCTGAGCCATCTTCATTGCCTTCTCCACGATCATGGATACCAGCTCCTGCGGAGAAGTCACGATGATGATACCATCCACCGGAATGGACTGGAAGATGGTAAGCGGAACGTCGCCGGTGCCCGGCGGCATATCGATGAACATTACATCCAGGTCGCCCCAGATTACGTCGGTCCAGAACTGGGTAACCGCACCGGCAATTACCGGTCCTCGCCAGATAACCGGATCCGTCTCGTTATCCGTCAGCAGGTTCAGAGACATGATCTCCATCTCAGTCGGTGTGGAAGCCGGAAGCAGTCCCATGTTGGACACCTCTGCCTTCTCGTGAATTCCGAACATCTTCGGAATGGACGGTCCGGTGATATCCGCATCCAGGATACCGGTCTTCAGACCATTTCTATTTGCAGCGATTGCCGACAGCGCGGTGACCATGGATTTGCCAACGCCGCCCTTTCCGCTGACTACGCCAATGACTTTTTTGACACTGCATCCCTCATGCATCTTTTCGTGAGGATCCTTCTGTTCCCCCTGTCTGGACGCACAATCTGCGCTGCATGTTTCGCAAGAATGAGTGCAGTTTTCTTCAAATTCTGCCATTTTGTTCCCTCCTATACATTACACAATATACATTCGCACGGGGTGATTATACCATATTCTCATCCCAAATGCACTGTACGCATTCACTATTAAATATATTCGTTGCCGTTCACCCGGTCCACGTACCGGCACGCGTGGGTAGCCGCCACCGCACCGTCGCCCACCGCCGTGGTGAGCTGGCGCACGGACTTGCTTCGGCCGTCTCCGGCCACGAACACGCCGTCCCGCTTGCCGCCGCAGTTTTCATCGATCTGATAGTATCCGGCGTCGTCCATCTCCACCAGTCCGCGGAAAGGCTCCCCGTTCGGCACCTGTCCGATGGCCACAAAAAATCCGTCCACCGGAAGCTCCGTCTCTTCTCCGGTCTTTCCGTCCCGCAGGATCACGCTCTGAATAATCTTCTCGCCTTGCACGGAGGATACGGTCTTTTCCATGGCAAAAACAACATTGTCTTTGGACTCCAGTTCCCGAACCAATCGATCTTCCGCTCGGAAACGGTCTCGGCGATGGATGATGGTCACCTTCCGGCAGATGCCCGACAGGTAGATGGCGTCCTCCACCGCGGTGTTGCCGCCGCCGTAGACCGCCACATCCCGGTTCCGGAAAAAGGCGCCGTCGCACACGGCACAGAAGGAAAGCCCCCGGCCGATGAAATCTTCTTCCCCCGGCACGTTCATCTTCCGCCGTTGCAGTCCGGTGGCCAGAATTACGGCAGTGCATTCCACCGATTCGTCCGCCGTCCTTACTTCATAGCTTCCGTCTTCCTTCGGCAGAATCTCCGTTACGCCATCCATGAAAATCTCGGTGCCGCAATCCGCCGCCTGCTGCTGCAGCTTCATGGCGTATTCCGCGCCGCCCATTCCCGGGGCCGCCGGAAAGTTGTCGATCTCATCGGTGTAGGTGATCTGTCCGCCGATCATCTCTTTCTCAAAGAGGGCTGCGGTCTTTCCCGCACGGCCGACGTAGATTCCCGCCGTCAGTCCCGCCGGGCCGCCGCCCACAATTACTACATCATATTTTTTATTCATCGTTATCACTCCTTGCATCCTCTCAGTACGCTGCTGACTTTCTTCTAAATTATATACAGTATATCGAATTATAAAGTGCGTATCTTGAGTATAGTCGTTTCTTTCCGCGGTGACAATATGATTTTTCTGTGATATTTATTTTCGGCGGTTGAAATCCCCCCGCCGAAAGAGTATTATGTTTATTAGCAAACGGGTTCGGTGAGTGCTAACCCTCCGATCCTGTTTTTATGGAAATGAAATAAATATAAATAGAAGGAAGGTATCACAAGATGAGCAAAAAACAGTTCAAAGCAGAATCCAAGCGGATGTTGGATTTGATGATTAACTCCATTTACACCAACCGGGAGATTTTCCTGCGGGAGATTATCAGCAATGCCAGCGATGCCATTGACAAGCGGTATTACGAAGAGGCCAAGAGCGGCAAGACCGGACTTTCCCGGGAGAATTTTGAGATTCGGATTGAGCCGAACAAGGATGACCGCACCCTGACCATTTCCGATAACGGCATCGGAATGTCCGCGGAGGAGCTGGAGGAGAATCTGGGAATCATCGCCAAGAGCGGTTCCCTGGGCTTTAAGACGGAGAACGAAGAGGCCGCCAAAGACACCGACATCATCGGACAATTCGGCGTGGGATTCTACAGTGCTTTTATGGTAGCGAAACACATCGAGGTCACTTCCCGCAAGCTGGGAGAGGAGCAGGCCCACGTATGGATCAGTGACGGTGCCGACGGTTATTCCGTGGAGGATAGCAGCCGGGACGAGGTGGGCACCACCGTTCAGCTGACTCTGCGGGACGACACCGAGGACGACAAATACGATGAGTTCCTGGAGGAATATCGCCTGCGCAGCCTGGTTACCAAATACTCCGATTACATCCGGTACCCAATCGTGATGAACGTGGAGAAGTCCAAGATGAAGGAAGCGTCGGAGGAGGAAAAGGCCAAAGAGGATTATCAGCCGGAGTACGAGACCTACCGGGAGGACGAGCGCCTCAACAGCATGGTGCCGATCTGGAAAAAGAAGAAGAGCGAGATTACCGCAGAGGAGTACAACGAGTTCTACAAGTCCAAATTCTTCGACTGGAACGATCCGCTGAAGGTCATCCACACCAACGTGGAGGGCGTGATTTCCTACGATGCCCTGCTGTTCATCCCGAGTCAGGTGCCGTTTAACTACTACACCAAGGACTTTAAGAAGGGGCTGCAGCTCTACTCCAGCGGCGTCATGATTATGGATCACTGTGAGGATTTGCTGCCGGATTACTTCAGCTTCGTCAAGGGTCTGGTGGATTCCCCGGACCTGTCCCTGAACATTTCCCGTGAAATGCTGCAGCAGGACCGCCAGCTGAAGGCCATCGCCCAGCGCCTGGAGAAGAAAATTTCAAGCACCCTTCTGGAGATGCAGGAGAAAGATCGGGAGAGCTACGACAAAATGTTCGAAGCCTTCGGCATGCAGCTGAAGTACGGCGTCTATGATCAGTATGGCGTACATAAGGATAAGCTGAAGGACTTTATCGAATTCTACAGCAGCACTACCGACGAGCTTGCCACCTTCAAGGAATACGTAAGCCGCATGAGGGACGATCAGAAATACATCTACTACGCAACCGGCGAATCCAAGGAAAAGATTGCCAAAATGCCGCAGATGGATCTCTTCAAGGAGAAGGGCTACGAGGTTCTGTACTGCACCGACGAGATTGACGAGTTCGCCCTGAAGATTCTGCAGAACTACGACGATAAGGAGTTCAAGAGCATTTCCGATAAAGATCTGGGCTTCGAGATGAGTGACGAGGAGAAGAAGGCACAGGAAGAGAAGCAAGAGGAAGCCAAGGACGTTCTCACCGCGGTAAAAGAAGCACTCGGGGACAAGGTAGCGTCCGTCATTCTATCCACTCGTCTGAAGGATCATCCGGTATGCTTTGCCTCCGGCGACGGCCTCTCCCTGGAGATGGAAAAGGTACTGAAGGCACAGGCGGAGATTACCGGCAACAAGGAAGTGGGCGCCATCAAGGCGGACAAAATCTTGGAGCTGAACGGAGACCATCCGTTCTTCGCTGCCCTGAAGGCCGCCGTGGATTCCGACAACAAGGAAAAGGTTTCGGATTACGCTCAGCTTCTGTACGATCAGGCTCTGATTATTGAAGGCCTGCCAATCGACGACCCGGTCGCCTTCAGCAACAGAATTTGCAATTTGATGAAATAGAATTACTTGCTCATGAATAAAACGAGGGCTGCGGCATGACGCCGCAGCCTTTGTTTTGGTCTTCACTTTTTCAAATGTCAATTCGATTTATGCTTCCTTATCCCCATCTCCCTCAAAGTATGCGGCCACCTTCTTCAGGTTCTCGATAATCGGCAGGTGCTGCGGGCAAATTGCCTCACACTGGCCGCAGCCGATGCAGTCGCCGGCTTTGCCGCTGTTCAGCGCCGTTCTGCTGTAGAATTCCCGCTGAGTGGTCCAATCCGTCCGCGTCTCATTCTGGTCCGCGTTATACAGAGAGAAGTATTCCGGAATCGGAATATTCATCGGACATCCTGCCGTGCAGTAGGAACATCCGGTGCACTGAATCTCAATCCCTTCGTTGATCTTCGTCACCGCCTGCCGGATCAGCTCCTGTTCCTTTTCATCCAGCGGCTTAAAATCCTCCATGTATCCCGTGTTATCCAGCAGCTGTTCCATGCTGCTCATACCGGACAGCACCACGGCCACATTATCATGCCCGGCCGCATAGCGGATGGCCCAGGACGGAACGGACAGATCCGGATCGTATGCTTTGAACGCCGCCTCCACGCTCTCCGGAATCCGGTTCGCCAGCATACCTCCTTTTACCGGCTCCATTACGATGACCGGCTTGTTGTGCTTTGTAATCATCTCATAGGCTTCCCGTGCCTGAATTCCGGGACTGTCCCAATCCAGGTAGTTCAGCTGTATTTGGACGAACTCCAGCTCCGGATGCTCCGTGAGCACCCGATCCAGGAACGGTGCTTTGTCGTGGCAGGAAAAGCCCACGTGGCGGATTTTTCCCTCTGCCTTCATCTTTGCCACCATGTCGAAGGCGCCTACTTCTTGAAATTTTCCGTAGTTGTCGTGGCCCATATCGTGGAGAAGATAGTAGTCAAAATACTCCACGCCGCAGCGCTCCAGCTGTGCCAGGAACACCTCTTCCGGCGTGCCGTCCTTCACGTAGGCCAGGTGATATTTATCTGCCAGAGTGTAGCGGTCGTGGGAGTAGCGGTCGGTCAAGGCCAGCTTCACCACCTGTTCGCTGTTCTTGTTGTGGTACATCCATGCGGTGTCGAAATAAGTAAACCCCCTCGCAATGAAGGTGTCCACCATTTCCTTTACCTTCTCCACATCGATGTTGTCCAGCTCTCCCTTCTCCGTATCTGTTCTCTTCGGAAGACGCATCATTCCGAATCCCAGCTTTTTCTTCGATTCGATCACTGCCATCTGTATTCCCTCCCTTAAATCATAAAATAATCCGCACATAGCAAAACAGAAGTTCAATTGATGAACTTCTGTTTCTATTGGTCGGGATGGCGAGATTCGAACTCACGACCTTCTCGTCCCGAACGAGACGCCCTACCAAGCTGGGCCACATCCCGACGTCGATTACATTGTTTATATTACCACAATGGTCCGATCGACGCAAGCCTTTTTTCTTTATATCTGGATTTTAATTAAATTTCATTCGTGCATGCTTTATTCGAATGCCTCCGGCAACTTAGTCACATCCACCCATTCCAGTGCTCGGGAGAACTCGAAGAGCTCATCGCAGCTTACTTCTATGGCGCTGTTGGCCGTGCCGCAGGCCGGGAAAACCGTGTCGAATCGGCGAAGGGATTCGTCGCAGTACACCTTCACATCATCGCGGTCGATGGCAAAAGCACAGACGCCGCCGATGGGATGACCGGTGAATTCCAGTACTTCCTCCGGTGTGAGGAATCTTGCTTTTACCCCGAAGGTGTGTTTGTATTTGTGGTTATCCACCTTGGCGTCCCCCGCCATCTGCACCACAATCGCACCCTCTTCCTTGTTGCGGAACGACAGGGTTTTGCAAATACGGGCACCGTCTACGTGCAGGGCTTCTGCCGCCAGATCCACGGTGGCGCTGGATGCGTCGAACTCCATCACGCGGTCCGCCGCCTCAAACTGTTCCAAATATTCTTTTACCTTCTCAATCGACATGATTGCTCCTTCCCCTCTAAAGGTTTCCGTAAAATGCGTTCGCGTTTGAATCGATTAGATCTCCCGACGGCCTTCCATCGCCTTCAGCAAGGTGACTTCGTCGGCATACTCCAGGTCGCCGCCCACCGGAATGCCGTGAGCAATTCGCGTCACCCGAATTCCGGATGGCTTCAGCAGACGGGAAATGTACATGGCGGTGGCTTCTCCCTCGATGTTGGGATTGGTAGCGATGATTACCTCTTCCACCTCCGGCTCCTTCTGCAGCCGAACGATCAGGGATTTCAGGTTGATGTCCCCGGGACCGATTCCCTCCACCGGCGAAATGGTGCCGTGAAGAACGTGATAGCGCCCGTTGAACTCCCGTATCCGTTCCATGGCCAGTACGTCCTGCGGGGATTCCACCACGCAGATGACCTTCGGATCTCGCTGTGGATCCGAACAGATGGAGCAGGGATCCTGATCCGTCAGATTTCCGCACACGGAACAGTAGCGCAGGTTCTGCTTCGCATCCCGAATGGCGTTCGCCAGGCTCTCCACTTCCGGCGTACTCAAAGACAGCACATGAAACGCCAGTCTCTGTGCTGTCTTTCCACCGATTCCCGGCAGTTTTGAAAACTCATTGATTAATCGATTCAGCGGTTTTGGATACTGCCTCATGCTGCTCCTCCTAGAGTCCCGGGATTCCCAGTCCTCCGGTAATCTTGCTCATTTCCTGCTCCACAACGGTATCCACCTGTCTCATGCCTTCGTTCACTGCGGCAATCAGCAGGTCCTGCAGCATTTCCACATCATCCGGATCCACAACGTCCTTATCGATGTTCAGCTTGGTGATTTCCTTGTTGCCGTTGATTACCACTTCAACCGCACCGCCGCCGGCTGTGGAAGTAAACTCTCTCTCCGCCAGCTCAGCCTGGCTCTGCTCCATCTCTCGCTGCATTGCCTGCATCTGCTTCAGCTGCTTCTGCATATCGCCGCCGCCCATCTTGGTCTTTCTCTTTCCTGCTCTCATACCTTTGCCCATTTTTCTTTTCCTCCTCTGTAGTTCTTAATGTTAGTCAATTATTTCCACGGACGTGCCGAAAAGGATTCCGGCTTCTTCCGCAATTTCGGTAACGATATCGTCCTTCTGCTCCATCCGGGTCGGGTAATCCACGCCCCCCATCATATTGTAGTCGGATGGGACGATTTCATCCACGCCTTCATCCCCGATGCCGAACTCCGGTTCCGCCGGGTATGCCGGCACTTCCGGTATCGGTCTGCTCGGTTCCGCTGCCGGTGGGTTGGAAGGCTTCAGTGCGGTAACCGGCTTCACGTCCCGCGCCGGCGCTGTCCCGGTCGGTGCGCCCTTTCCGTCGTCGGACCGCAAGGTCACCACCGCGTGCTCTCCCAAAATCTGCCGGGCCGCCGCCTGAATCTCCGCCTTGCTGTCATTGGCCAAGTCAATCTTATTGGCCTTCACCAAAATCGACAATTCGCCGTTCCGGTAAGATTCGATTCGGCTGGTGCTGCCCACCATAATCCGAAAGCTGGCACCCGCATCCTGCGCCACGATATCCACAATCCGATCCCATATCGCTTCCGGGTCGAATCCGTCCTCATAAAAAGAAGTTTCCGCCGCGTCGGAGGTTTCCGGCACGGCCGCTGTCGGGACTGAAGCTTCCGATACCGGGACGGCCGGCTCCGCCGCTTCTTTTGGTTCCGCCGCCATCGTTTGTTCCGGCGACGACGCCTGCACGGTCGGAACCAGCGGCACCTTCTTGAGTTCTGCTTTTGCCAGCTGAAGCATCTCCGCGACTTTGGACGACGGCACCGCCTTGCCGTTCATCAAGTGCAGCGCTGCCGTTTCCAGAAGGATTCTCGGCTGGGTGGAGGAGCGTGCCAGGTTGATGTATTCCGAAAGAAGGCGAATGCTCACCTCCAAAGAATCCGCATCCATCTGACTTGCCTGAAGCCGCATGCGGCCGATGTTCTCCTCCGATGCATTGATTAGCCGTTTGGCATCGTCCACATACCGCACCACCATCAGATTTCGGTAATGCTCCAGCCAATCGCTGAATATCTGTTTCGCGTCGCAGCCGGTACGAAGGGCATCCCCCACTCGCTTCAGCGCTTCCGCCATGTTGTGCTCAATTACGTTCTGGGTCAGGCCCAGATAGAAATCCATTCCGGCGCTTCCCAGGTAGTCTTCCACCGTCTCCAGATCCACCAGCGCATCGCCGCCGCTGATGCACTGCTCCAGAATGCTGAGGCCGTCCCGCACGGATCCGTCGGCTTTCTGCGCCACCAGCGCCAGGGCATCCCGGGTGATGTTCACCTGTTTTCGCCGGCAGATTCGTTCCATGCCTTCAATGAGGTCATCCTCGGACACCCGGCGGAAATCCAGCCGCATGCACCGGGAACGGATGGTCTCCCGCACCTTCTCGGGATTGGTGGTGGCCAGGATGAAAATCACATGTGCCGGCGGTTCTTCCAAGGTTTTCAGGAAGGCGTTCTCCGCACTGGTGGAAAGCATGTGCACCTCGTCGATGATGTAGACCTTGTACCGGCCCACCATCGGCGGATAGTTCACTCGGTCGATCAAGTCCCGTATATCATCCACACCGTTGTTGGACGCGGCATCCATCTCGATAACATCCAGAAAACGGCCTTCCTTAATCGCTTTGCAGTTCTCGCATTCACCGCAAGGAAGCTGTCCGTCCGCCGGATTGCCGGTGCAGTTCAAAGCCTTCGCCAGAATTCGGGCCGTGGTGGTCTTTCCCGTTCCCCGGGTGCCGGTGAACAGGTAGGCCTGGCTCACATTGTCCGTTTCCAGCTGATGCTGCAGAATCCGCACGATGTGCTTCTGTCCGATGATTTCATTGAAACGCTCCGGCCGCTCCGACCGATACAAAGCTAGATGCATTTTCCCTCCCGTAATATAGACAACGCCCTTAGATTACCTGCAGATTGGAGAAGACGGGTCTGCGGCACAGGGTAAGGACCGCTTATTGCTGCTTCCTCTCGGACCTGACAAGATTCACGGCTCACCCTTGCGCAGGGTCCCCTCGACCTGCAGGTAATCTAAGAGCGCTCGATTCTCACATAAACTCAGTGCTTATTATATAATTTAAAAATTTTATTGTCAATCTCTCTATGGCATAGTGGATTCTCACTGCAGGGTTCGCGCCATAGAAAGGGGCGATGCGCCCCATTTCCGGCCGCATCGCCCTTAAACTGTTCCTATTTGTTGTTCTATTTTCACCTATTTCTTCACCTGCAGCATGGAGCTCAGGAATTCTTGCAGCCGCTCGCTCTTCGGATGTTCGAAGATTTCCTCCGGCGTTCCTTCCTCCACAATTTTGCCCTTGTTCATGAACACAACTCGGTCCGCCACTTCCCGGGCGAAACCCATTTCGTGAGTCACCACCACCATGGTGGTATTTCGAGCAGACAACGTCTTCATCACGTTCAGCACTTCTCCCGTAATCTCCGGGTCCAGTGCGGACGTGGGTTCGTCGAACAGCATGATTTCCGGCTCCATGGCCAGCGCCCTCGCAATGGCCACCCGCTGCTTCTGTCCGCCGGAGAGACGTCCCGGAAACTCATTTCTCTTGTCCGGAAGCCCTACCAGCTTCAGGAGCTCCAGCCCCCGCGCCTCCGCATCGGCCGGATTCACGCCCTTTACTTTTACCGGCGCGTAGGTGATATTCTTCAAGCAGTTCATGTGCGGGAAAAGGTTGAAGTGCTGGAACACCATTCCTGTCTCGCAGCAAATGCGCTTCAGCTCCTTCTCCGACGGATATACCGCCTCCGGCTGTCCGCTCCTATTCTGTACCTGTCCGTTTTCCGAATCCACGAAAACTTCCCCGTTCAGAGCGATGCTTCCCCGGGAAATCCGTGTCAGGGCATTGATGCAGCGAAGGAGGGTGCTTTTTCCAGAACCGGACGGCCCGATGATGGCCACGGTTTCACCCTTCTCTACCGAAAGACTCACGTCATCCAGGGCCCGGCAGCCGGCAAAATCCTTCACGATATTCTTCATTTCCAGCAGTGCCATTCTAGGCCTCCTTTCCGTCGTACAAAGACGTCTTCTTTTCCAATCTCTCCATCACGCAGGTTGCCAAGAAGGAGAATGCCAGATACATAGCCGCCGCGATTACATACGCCATCAGCGAACCGTCTCTGTTCACGATGCTTTTGGAGACTTTCATAATATCCGCCAAGGCAATTGCCGACGCCAGCGCCGTGTCCTTCACCAGGACGATGATTTCGTTGGAAATCGGCGGAATCACGATGCGAAACGTCTGGGGCAAAATGATGCCGAACAGCGTCTGACTTCGACTCAATCCCAGGGAATGCGCGGCTTCGTACTGACCCGCATCGATGCTCTTAATTCCGCCCCGGTAAATTTCCGCAAAATACGCTGCATAGTTCAGCGCGAAGGTGATTACCGCCGTCGGAAACGCATCCATACGAATGTTCAGACAAATCGGGAAAAAATAGTAGAAGAAGAACAATTGCAACATCAGCGGCGTTCCCCTAAAAACAAGTACGTACACTTTACAGAACCACCGAAGGGGCGACAGCTTCGAATTCTCGCCCAATGCGATGGGCAGCCCCAGCGGCAGGGAAAAAATCAACGTCAACGCAAATAATTCCAAAGAGATGATTGCCCCTTGCAAAAGTGCCGGTGTAATTGTCTGTATGTAGCTCATAAAACTCCTCACAATCCTTCAGCGGGTCCGAAGACCCGCTGATTCATCAATACCTTATAGATTCATATGATAAAGCAAAGTGCAGTCATTCACCTTATCGTCCCATGCTGTCAAATCCCAAGTTGTCAAATTCCTCGTTGTCAAAACCCTAGTTGTCATACCCCTCGTTGATTATCAGGCTGCTGCCTTTGCCAAACCATTTCTCGCAAATCTTGTCTGCCGTTCCGTCATCGATGCATTCCTGAATCGCATCGTTCACCTTTACAGCCAATTCCTTATCTCCCTTTCGGAAGCCTACTGCGTACTTATCCGATCCGAAATCGAAATCCGACTGATACAGTTTGGTTTTATTCTTGTTGTTGTAGAGTGCATATACCTCATCGATGACGACGACGTCGATGCGGCCCGCCTTCATATCCAAAATCGCTTCATCGTAGGTTGGATATTCCGATACGTTATCCGCAAAAGAATCGTAGTTCTTATCCGCTTTGACGGATTCCAACGCTGCGGAATCCGCCTGAGTGCCCACCTTATAGTTCTTCAGATCTGCACTGCTCTTGATGTTGATGCCCTTATCCAGGGACATTACCAAAATCTTATTGTTGAAGTACTTGTTGGACAGCGTCATGCTCTTCTGACGATCCTTTGTCGCCGACATTCCGTTCCATACGCAGTCAATGTTCTTGGATTTCAGCTCCGCTTCCTTGGCATCCCAATCGATTGGCTGGAATTCCACCTTGATGCCCAGCTTCTTTCCAACAGCCTTCGCCAGATCGATGTCTACGCCCACCAGGTTATCGTCCTTATCCCGGAAGCCCATCGGTGCAAAAGTATCATCCAGTCCCACCGTCAGAGTACCCTTGTCTTCGATGTATGCGTAATCCGTGGCTTCCTTGGAGCTTCCGCATCCGCTCAGCAGTGCCATTCCGGCAACCAATGCAATCGTTGTCATCAGATAGATAAATTTCTTCATTTTTCCTTCCCTTGTCCTTTTCTTAATTTTTCTTGCCGTCGCTCTTTGTACGGCGTATTTTTGTTTTATCACTTTATCGTGTTAAAGTACTAATGTGATAGTGTTATAATACCAAAGGTCGGTTCTTTTGTCAATAAAATATAAGTATTTTTATAAATTCATCTCGGCTTTTCTGTTTAAAACAATAAAAAAACGTCCTTAGATAACCTGCAGTCCATCAAGAGGTGGATCTGCGGCACACGGACGGAACCGCTTATTGCTGCTCCCTCTCGGTCCTGACAAGGTTCACGGGCATCCATTGCGCAGGACCCCTTGAAACCGCAGGTTATCTAAAGACGTTTCATCTTACTTATTCAAGTATACGCAGCGGAAGCGGGCTCAGCCCGCTCCGCCTGTTAAATCATATCTTATACCAGTTCCAGATATACGACTTCTGCGTTGTCTCCCTGTCTCGGTCCGAGCTTGAGGATTCTGGTGTAACCACCATTTCTATCTTCATATCCCGGAGCGATTTCTTCAAACAGCTTTGTTACAACGTCCTCGTCAAAGATATATTCGAGTACCTGTCTCCGTGCGTGAAGATCACCCTTCTTAGCCTTTGTGATCATCTTTTCAGCGATACGGCCGGCTTCTTTCGCTCTCATCTCAGTGGTAGTGATTCTACCCTCTCTGAAGAGATCGGTTACCAGGTTTCTCAGCATGGATTTTCTGTGTGCAGAATTTCTGCCCAGCTTTCTGTAACCCTTCATCAGTATGCTCCTTTCGCTTAGTTATCGTCGTTTGGCTTGAGGCTCAATCCGAGCTCAGCCAGCTTGTTCTTCACTTCTACAAGTGACTTCATTCCGAGGTTTCTGACCTTCATCATGTCTTCCTCGGACCGCTGGGTCAATTCCTCAACGGTGTTGATGGATGCTCTCTTGAGGCAGTTGAATGAACGAACCGACAATTCAAGGTCCTCAATTGTCATTTCAAGTGCTTTAACCTTGCGGTCTTCGTCTTTTTCGATCATGAATTCCATCTCATCCACATCGGAACCCAGTCCGATGAACAAGTTGAGATGCTCCTGCATGATTTTCGCACCAATTGAAACGCCTTCTTCCGGTGTAATCGATCCATCTGTCCAGAGTTCCAGGGTCAGCTTGTCAAAGTCTGTAACCTGGCCGACTCTCGTATTGTCTACCGTGAAGTTTACTTTCTTCACAGGAGTAAAAATAGAATCCACTGGAATTTCTGCGATCGGAGTATTTTCCTTTTTGTTCTGTTCCGCCGGAACATAACCTCTTCCCGAAGTCAGATTCATCTCCATTACAAGTGTCGCATTATCTGCAAGCGTTGCAATGTGCAGATCCGGGTTGAAAATTTCCGTATCCGCATCCACAATGATGTCGGCAGCTGTTACTTCTTTCGGACCCACTGCGTTAATGATGGCTCTCTTGTTCTCATCTCCGTTGATGCGAACTGCCAGTCTTTTCAGATTGAGGATAATTTCCGTCACATCTTCCTTAACGCCAGGAATCGTCGAGAACTCGTGAAGAATTCCATCGATCTTTACCGAAGTGATAGCAGCGCCTGGCAGGGAACTCAGGAGAATTCTTCTCATACAGTTACCTAATGTTGTGCCGTATCCTCTTTCCAGAGGTTCTACGACAAACTTACCATAGTGGCCATTCTCATCGATTTCTTTAGTGATTGTTGGCTTTACTATCTCGATCATTCTCTTCCTCCCATTAATTTACCAGCAAAATGTAAAAACATTAAACGCATTATCTAGAGTAGAACTCTACGATGTAACGCTCTTCGATTGGTAAATCGATGTCAGCACGAGTTGGAGCAGTCAGGATCTTGCCTTCCAGCTTGTCCAGGTCAATATCCAGCCACTGTGGAGTGGTGATAACCATGTCTCTCAGCTCCTTGAACTTCGGAGAGGACTTGGACTTTTCCTTTACGGAGATAACGTCTCCAGCCTTCAGTTCCATGGAAGGAATGTTTGCTTTCTTTCCGTTTACCAGGAAGTGTCCGTGGGAAACCAGCTGTCTGGCTTCTCTTCTTGTTGCAGCAAATCCCATTCTGAATACTACATTGTCGAATCTGCTCTCCAGCATAATCAGAAGGTTTTCACCTGCACCGCCGGCTCTCTTGGTAGCCTTCTCGTAGGTGTTTCTGAACTGAGTTTCCTGAAGTCCGTAGTAGAACTTAACCTTCTGTTTCTCAGTCAGCTGAATACCGTACTCGCTCTTCTTTCTTCTGCTCTGCTGAACCTGTCTCTTCGATTTCTTATTAATTCCCAGGTACTGAGGCTCAATGCCAAGTGCCTTTGCTCTCTTCAGTACCGGTTCTCTATTTCTAGCCATGTATTACTCCTCCTTCCGATTAGACTCTTCTCTTCTTAGGCGGTCTGCATCCGTTGTGCGGAATCGGTGTAATATCCTTGATGGATACAACCTTCAGGCCTGCGGTTTCCAGTGCTCTGATAGCAGCTTCTCTACCGGAACCCGGTCCCTTTACAAATACTTCTACGGATTTCAGACCGTGCTCCATAGCAGCCTTCGCAGCTACTTCTGCAGCACTCTGTGCAGCGAATGGTGTGGACTTTCTGGAGCCCTTGAAACCATTGGAGCCTGCACTGGACCAAGAAAGAGCGTTACCGTCCATATCAGTCAGAGTAATCAGTGTGTTGTTAAAGGTGGACTGGATATGAGCTTGGCCTCTTTCAACGTGTTTACGTTCTCTTTTTTTCTTTCTAACTTGCTTTTTAGCAGCCATATTTCTCTACCTCCTCACCTTATTTCTTCTTACCAGCCAGACGCTTAGGTCCTTTACGAGTTCTAGCGTTCGTCTTGGTTTTCTGTCCTCTTACTGGAAGACCTCTTCTGTGTCTGATGCCTCTGTAGCTTCCGATCTCCATCAGTCTCTTAATGTTGAGGGAAGTCTCTCTTCTCAGGTCACCTTCTACGATGTAATCGCTTTCGATTACCTTTCTGATCTTTCCGGCATCTTCCTCGGACAGATCCTTAACTCTGATGTCTGGATTTACGTTCGCTTTAGCGAGGATATCCTTAGACGTCTTCAGACCAATACCATAAATATAAGTCAGACCGATTTCGATTCTCTTATCTCTTGGCAGGTCAACTCCGGCAATTCTTGCCATTTCTTCCTCCTTTCCCATCTTCCATCACCACTCCGGGGGCGATATAGACAGGGGTTGCAATTTTGAATAGTCACACCGCTTTCCCGGCAAAGCAGTGCCTTATATTAATATGTTTTATTAATATCTGATAAAACTAGCCTTGTCTCTGCTTGTGCTTAGGGTTCTCACAAATAACCATGACTCTACCGTGTCTCTTGATTACTTTGCACTTCTCACACATAGGCTTAACTGAAGCTCTTACCTTCATGTTAGTTCCTCCTTATACTTAGTTGTTATTGTTCTTATCACGCCAGGTAATGCGTCCACGAGTCAAGTCATACGGAGAAAGCTCTACTCTAACGCGGTCGCCCGGGAGAATTCGAATGTAATTCATACGAATCTTTCCGGAAATGTGTGCAAGGACTTCAAAACCGTTTTCCAGCTTTACCTTGAACATTGCGTTAGGCTGAGCATCCACGACTGTGCCCATAACCTCGATGGCATTCTTTTTCGCCATAATATCAGTCTCCTTTAATTATAACGTCAGGAATTATTCCTGCTCACCGATTGCCTGAACGATTGCATCGAAAACTTCGTCCAGAGAAGCTTCTCCGTCAAAGTCAACCAGCGAACCTGCTCCCTTATAATATCCAATGAGCGGAGCGGTCTGCTCTTCATAGACGTTGATTCTGTTCTCCACAGTCTCAATGTTGTCGTCTTTTCTCTGAATCAGCTCACCGCCACAGATATCGCAGACACCTTCCTTCTTCGGAGGAATGTTGACGATATGATAGCTTGCACCGCAGTCCTTGCAGACTCTTCTGCCGGTCAGTCGCTTAATCAAAGCTTCCTTTTCAACCTTGAGGTTGATTACGATATCCATTTTCAGATTGGATTCCGAAAGGAATTCATCCAGCTTTTCTGCCTGGAAAATCGTTCTTGGAAATCCATCCAACAGGAATCCGTTCTTACAATCATCCTGCTGCAGTCTGTCCTTTACCAGATCAACAACCAGTTCATCCGGTACAAGCGCACCTGCATTCATGTACTCCTGCGCTTTTTTCCCCAGCTCGGTACCTTCCTTAATATTCTTCCGGAAGATATCGCCGGTAGAAATGTGCGGAATCTCATACTTTTCTACCAGTCTTACGGCCTGGGTTCCCTTTCCGGCTCCCGGAGGTCCCAGCAAAACAGCTCTAAGCATTTCATCTCTCCTCTGTGTTCCACGAAGCAATATTTATTTCAGGAATCCCTGATAGTTTCTCATCAGCATTTGATTCTGAATCTGTTTCACCGTGTCGATTGCAACACCTACGGCAATCAGGAGGGAAGTACCTCCGAATGTCATTTCAAACGGTGTAAAATTGCTGACGATAGTTGGAATCACCGATACCGCTGCCAGGAACAGGCCTCCGCTGAAGCACAGTCTTGACATTACACGGGAAAGGTATTCCACTGTTGCCGTTCCCGGACGAATACCGGGGACAAAGCCGCCACTCTGACGCATATTCTCTGCCACTTCTGTCGGATTAAATGTAATCGCGGTGTAGAAGTAAGTGAAGAACATTGTGAGAACAACGTTTAATACTACATAAATCCAGAGACCCGGGTCTCCGGACGGTGACATGTACTTGTTGACAAAGTCCGCATATGCTGATTTCGGAGCAAAGTATGTAACAATCAGCGGGAACTGTAACAGCGATAGCGAGAAGATGATCGGAATAACTCCGGCCTGGTTCACCTTCATCGGAATGTGTGTTGACTGTCCCCCATACATTTTACGTCCCACAACTCGCTTTGCATACTGCACCGGAATCTTTCGAACGCCTTGCTCGAACAGTATGATTACCATTACAAGCATAATAGATACAATCAATAATGTTAATACAGCAACTCCGCTAATCGCACCCTCAGATACCTGAGCGTAAGTATTTCTGACGAATGTCGGGAAGCGATCCACGATACCGGCAAAGATAATCAATGAGATTCCGTTGCCGATACCATACTCGTTAATCTGCTCACCCAGCCACATCAGGAACACTGTACCTGCTGTCAATACCATAATTATCGTAATTGAGGCAAATGCGCTCTTATCAACGACCGCGTTCTTGAAGAGGCCCACCGTCAGTCCGATTGCCTGGATCAGACCCAGGACAACCGTCATGTATCGGGTGATTGTCGCCATCTTCTTGTGGCCTTCGTTTCCTTCTTTCGAAAGTCTTTCAAAGTAAGGAAGCGCAATTGTCAGAAGCTGTACGATAATAGATGCTGTAACATATGGTGTGATACTCAGCGCGAAAATTGTAAAATTACTGAACGATCCACCAGAAAAAAGATCGAAAAGATCCAGAAGACCTGTCTCTCCAGAGAACATTTGTGATAAGTATGCTCTGTTAATTCCCGGAACCGGAATATTGGATCCGATTCGATATACAACCAACATCATGAGTGTGAAGAGAATCTTCTTCCGAAGCTCTTCAACTTTCCATGCCTGTGAGAGAGTCTTCAGTAACTCCATTTAGAGCACCTCTACCTTTCCTCCTGCTGCTTCAATCTTTTCTACAGCACTCTTGCTGAACTTTTCAGCTTTTACAGTGATCTTCTTTGTGATTTCGCCGTTGCCCAGGACTTTAACGCCATCCTTTACCTGCTTAACAACTCCTGCTTCAACAAGAGCTGCGCAATCTACAACAGCACCGTCTTCGAAACGATTCAGATCCTGTACGTTTACTTCAGAATACTCCTTTGTGAACGGATTGGTGAATCCTCTCTTCGGAAGTCTTCTGTACAGTGGCATCTGGCCACCCTCGAAGCCGAGTCTTACTCCGCCGCCGCTACGAGATTTCTGACCGTTCATACCTCTACCACCGGTTTTACCCTGGCCGGTAGCGGTACCGCGGCCTCTTCTCTTTGGAGCCTTTGTGGAGCCCTCAGCTGCTTTTAATTCATGAAGTCTCATGGTCACATTCCTCCTTATAGTTCTTCAACGCTCAGAAGATGGGAAACCTTTGCGATTGCACCGCGAACTGCAGCGGAATCTGCCAGTTCTACGGAGTGGTGCAGCTTCTTCAGGCCCAGTGCTTCCACGGTCTTCTTCTGTTTAGGGGATGCGCCGATGGTGCTCTTGACTAAAGTAATCTTTAATGTCTTTGCCATATCTTTGCCTCCTATCCTAAAATTTCTTCCGGTGTCTTACCACGACGCTTTGCAACTTCATCGATGGTGGTGAGGTTTCTCAGACCCTCGATAGTTGCCAGTGCCATGTTTCCAGTATTGCTTGAACCGAGCGATTTCGCTCTAACGTCCTTAATTCCGGCAGCTTCCAGTACGGTACGTACGGAAGAACCAGCGATAACTCCGGTTCCCGGTGCGGAAGGCATAATCAGAACCTTTCCTGCGCCGAAGATTCCCAGTGTTTCGTGAGGAACGGTTGTTCCTACTGTCGGTACATAAATCAGTTTCTTCTTCGCATCCTCAGTAGCTTTTCTTACTGCTTCAGGGATTTCCTGAGCCTTACCGAGTCCGATACCAACGTGACCTTCGCCATCGCCGACAACGATAGTAACACTGAATCTCATGTTTCTACCGCCCTTTACGGTCTTAGCAACACGTCTGATATTTACGATGGTCTCAGTGAGTTCCAGCTTGGATGCATCAATTTTGCTACGCATTCCTTGTCCTCCCTTAGAATTCTAATCCAGCTTCGCGAGCACCGTCAGCGAGTTCCTTAACTCTGCCGTGGTACAGGTATCCGCCTCTATCGAAAGCAACTACCTTGATGCCCTTAGCGACTGCTCTTTCACCAACTGCTTTGCCTACAGCCTTCGCTGCATCCTTGTTTCCACCGTTCTCCAGCTGAGCCTTGAGCTCCTTATCGAGAGAAGATGCGGAAACCAGAGTGTTTCCGTTAACATCATCGATAATCTGAGCCGAAATATTGCAGTTCGATCTATAAACGCAAAGTCTTGGCTTCTCGGGAGTTCCGAAAACGTTTTTTCTGACTCTTTCGTGTCTTTTGAGTCTTCTATCATTTCTGCTAGCTTTTGCCATTTTTCAAATCCTCCCTTCTTATTTAGCTCCGCTCTTTCCTTCCTTCTTCTGAACAACTTCGCCTTCCATGATGATTCCCTTACCCTTGTAAGGTTCAGGCTTTCTCCATGCTCTGATGTTTGCAGCGTAGTTTCCTACCTTTGCCTTATCAGAACCCTTGACGATTACAGTTGTAGCGTCCGGAACTTCTGTTTCAATACCTTCCGGATCAACCATCTCTACCGGATGGGAGAATCCGAGTTTCAGAACCAGAGTGTTGCCCTTCTTGGATGCAGAGTAACCTACACCGTTGATGGTCATCTTCTTCTGGAAGCCATCGGTTACACCGACAACCATGTTGTGAATCAAAGTTCTAGCCAGACCGTGCTGCGCTCTGTGAATTCTGTCATCGGTCGGTCTAGTGACGGTGAGTACGCCGTCTTCAATCTTGATTTCCAGATCCGCGTTTACGCTGTTCTCCATCTCGCCCTTCGGACCTTTTACTTTTACCAGATTATTATCGTCTACCGTTACTTCTACGCCGGCAGGGATAGTAATAGGTTTAACACCAATTCTTGACATTTTCTATACCTCCTACCAAACGTAACAAATAACTTCTCCGCCAACACCCAGCTTGCGAGCCTGCTTATCAGTAATCACACCGTTGGATGTGGAGAGAATTGCGATACCGAGTCCACCCAGAACCTTTGGAACCTGATCTGCTTTCGCATATACTCTCAGTCCTGGCTTGGAAATTTTCTTGATTCCATAAATGGTCTTCTCTCTGTTCGGACCATACTTGAGTTCAACTTTGATA
Organism: Mogibacterium kristiansenii; assembly: GCF_029224645.1. Lineage (NCBI taxonomy): Bacteria > Bacillati > Bacillota > Clostridia > Peptostreptococcales > Anaerovoracaceae > Mogibacterium > Mogibacterium kristiansenii. The sequence goes on along the minus strand of NZ_JAQXUZ010000016.1, from coordinate 11,349 downwards.
GTGCCCTGTGCACTGTCAGAAACGACCTCGTAGCTGTTGATGAATCCTTCGTTCTTCAGGATTTCAGCAATAGATTTCTTCATCTTGGATGCCGGAATATCTACTGTCTTGTGTCCAGCTGTGTTGGCATTTCTGATTCTTGTCAGCATATCTGCTATTGGGTCTGTCATTGCCATAACAGTAATTCTCCTTTCCTCACGCGGTTCCCGCACTGCAATTCAGTGACGGGCCTTCGCAACTTAAACCTACCAGCTTGCTTTTCTTACGCCCGGAATTTCGCCCTTGTAAGCAAGCTCTCTGAAGCAGATACGGCAGATACCGTATTTCTTCAGAACAGAGTGCGGTCTGCCGCATACTCTGCATCTTGTGTAAGCCCGAGTCTTATACTTAGGCTTTCTCTGCTGTTTAACCTTTAGCGATGTCTTAGCCATTTTCTCCTCCTAAATTACTTTGCGAACGGCATGCCCATCAGCTCAAGAAGTGCCTGAGCTTCTTCGTCGGTCTTAGCCGTTGTCGTGAACACGATGTTCATTCCCTTTACGGTTTCAACATCATCATACACAATTTCAGGGAAGATGAGCTGTTCTTTAACGCCCATGGAATAGTTTCCTCTGCCGTCAAAAGAGTTTCTGTTTACACCCTTGAAGTCTCTTACTCTTGGAAGAGAAATGTTGAACAGCTTGTCTGCGAATGCATACATTCTGTCGCCTCTCAGTGTAACCTTTGCACCAACCGGCATACCCTGTCTAACCTTGAAGTTAGCGATGGACTTTCTAGCCTTTGTAACAACCGGCTTCTGTCCGGCGATCAGAGCGATTTCCTTAACAGCGCTTTCCATGATCTTGGAGTTGTCCTTTGCTTCGCCCAGACCCATGTTAATGGTAATCTTCTCCAGCTTCGGAACTTCCATCGGATTGGAATAATTGAACTTATCCTTCAGTGCTTCAAATACTTCTGTTCTGTATTTTTCTTTCAGTCTGTTTGCCACTGTCTCTCCTCCTTTCACTAGTCTATAACGTTACCGGTCTTCTTGGAGTAACGTACTTTCTTTCCATTCTCTTCCTTGTAGCCAACTCTGGTTCCGGCCTTTGCTTCCTTGTCATAGAACATAACGTTGGATGCATCGATTGGTCCCTCGATGTGCTTAATCTCGGAATTGGATGTTCTGGTTGCTCTTGCGTGCTTGGTCTGAACGTTAACGCCTTCAACAACAACCTTATTCTTCTTCGGCAGTACGCGCAGCACGGTTCCGGTCTTACCCTTATCCTTTCCTGCGATTACTACTACTGTATCATTCTTCTTAATCTGCATTGTTACACCTCCTACAGTACTTCCGGTGCCAATGACACGATCTTCATGAAGCCGTTATCTCTCAGCTCTCTAGCTACAGGTCCGAAGATACGGGTTCCAACCGGATTCTTGTCGGTTCTGTCCTTGATGATAACTGCAGCGTTCTGGTCGAACTTTACGTAGCTGCCGTCATCTCTTCTAGCGCCGGTCTTGCTTCTAACGATAACAGCCTTTACAACGTCGCCCTTCTTGACAACTCCACCAGGAGTTGCATCCTTAACTGCGCAAACGATGACATCACCGATGTTTGCATATTTACGGCCTGTTCCGCCGAGGATGCTGATGCAAAGAAGTTCCTTTGCTCCGGAATTGTCGGCAACTCTCAGTCTAGTTTCTGTCTGAATCATTTGTCGCCTCCTTATTTAGCCTTCTCAACGATTTCGACAACTCTCCATCTCTTATCCTTGGACAGAGGCTTTGTCTCCATAATTTTTACTGTATCGCCGATACCACATGTGTTATTCTCATCGTGTGCCTTGAACTTCTTCGTTCTCTTCACACCCTTACCGTAAAGAGAATGTCTGACGATTTCTTCTGTAGCAACGACAACAGTCTTATCCATCTTGTCGCTGACAACGATGCCAACTCTTGTCTTTCTTCTATTTCTTTCCATTGTCCATCCTCCTTTCCGTTATGCCTGTGGTCCTTCAAGCTCTTTTTCCCGGATAATCGTCTTTACCCGAGCGATATCTCTCTTCACTTCTCTCATACGAACCGGATTCTCAAGCTGGCCGGTAACGTGCTGGAATCTCAGGTTGAACAGCTCCTGCTGCATTTTTTCAAGCTCAGCGGTTCTTTCCTGGTCCGTCATTTTTCTAATTTTATTCAGATCCATTATTCGTCACCACCCTTTTTCTTTACAGCGAATTTGCACTTGATCGGCAACTTATGAGCAGCAAGTCTCATAGCTTCTCTTGCCTGTGCTTCTGTTACGCCTTCAATTTCGAACATTACTCTGCCCGGCTTAACTACTGCAACCCAGTACTCTGGACTACCTTTACCGGAACCCATTCGAACTTCTGCAGGCTTCTTTGTGATTGGCTTATGCGGGAAAATTTTGATGTAAACTTTTCCGCCTCTCTTGATGGATCTGGTCATCGCAATTCTGGCAGCCTCGATCTGTTTGGAATCGATCCATGCACACTCTTCCGCAATCAGACCGTAGCTTCCATATGTAATGGTGTTGCCCTTAGTTGCAACGCCCTTCATTCTGCCTCTGTGGACTCTTCTGCGTTTAACGCGCTTTGGCATTAACATGGCAAGTCTCTCCTTTCTCTAATACTATGCTTCTGTGCTCTCTGTCTGAACCTCTTCAGTTACAGCTTCCGGAGCCGGAGCCTCTACCTTCGGAGCTTTTCTAACTCTTGTTGTAGCTGGCTTTACCTCAGGTCTAGCCTCGCGGCTGTCCCTTCTACGATTTCCGAAGGATTTCTTACGATCTCTCTTCTCGTTTCTTCTGGACTTTCTGTCTCTTCTGTCGTTCGTGGTGGATTCCGGAATTGCATCCTTGAGACCCTTATCAAGAATCTCGCCATGGTTAATCCAAACCTTAACACCAATCTTTCCGTATGTAGTGTCTGCTTCTGCAAAACCATAATCAATATCTGCTCTTAGAGTGTGAAGCGGAACGTTTCCTTCGCTGTACTTCTCACTTCTGGCGATTTCCGCACCACCCAGTCTTCCGGAGCACAGAACCTTGATACCCTTTGCATTGGCTTTCATGGTTCTCTGGATTGCCTGCTTCATGGCTCTTCTGAAGGAAACTCTTCTCTCCAGAGCCTGTGCAATGCTCTCTGCAGTCAGCTGTGCGTCCAGCTCGGATCTGCGAACTTCTTCGATGGAGATTTCTACGGTCTTGCCGGTCATCTTAACGATGGACTTCTTCAGCTCTTCAACGCCATCTCCTGCTCTGCCGATTACCATTCCCGGTCTTGCAGCCAGGATAACAACTCTTACCTTGTCTGCTGCCGGTCTCTCAACAACAACGCTTGCAACGCCTGCTGCATAGAGAGTCTTCTTTACATAATTTCTGATCTGCTGGTCTTCAATCAGGAAGTCTGCGAAATCGTTCTTTCCTGCATACCACTTGGAGTTCCAATCCTTGTTAACTCCGACTCTCAGACCGTGTGGATTAACTTTCTGACCCATCTGGCGAACCTCCTTCTACCTTCTGTTCTGCATCTTCTCTGCTTCTTAAAGTCACAGCAATGTGGCTGGTTCTCTTCAGAATCATGGATGCTCTTCCCTGAGCACCGGCTCTGAACCGCTTCATTGTCGGGCCCTGGTTTGCATAGATTTCTGCAACATACAGTTCATCTGGATTCATATCGTGGTTGTTCTCTGCGTTTGCTGCAGCAGACTGTACAACCTTCTCCACCAGCTCAGCACCCTTACCGGATGTGAACTTCAGGATGGTCAGTGCCTCGTTCAAATCCTTTCCTCTTACCAGGTCGGTAACAGGCTTGAGTTTGCTTGGAGACATTCTTACATATTTCGCAGTTGCTTTTGCTTCCATGTCAATTTCTCCTTTCTACTACTTTGACTTGTCACCGGCATGGCCTTTGTATGTTCTGGTCGGAGCGAACTCTCCCAGTCTGTGTCCAACCATGTCTTCCGTGATGTATACCGGAACATGCTTGCGTCCGTCATGAACAGCAATTGTGTGTCCTACCATCTGCGGAAAAATCGTCGATGGTCTCGACCATGTCTTGATTACTTCTTTTTCATTTGCCTCATTCATCTCAACGATTCTCTTGAGGAGTTTCTTATCAACGAAAGGGCCTTTCTTAAGCGATCTTCCCATTATATGCTCCTTCCCTATTTGGCATTTCTTCTTCTAACGATGTACTTGTTGGAATCCTTATGCTTGTTACGTGTCTTGTAACCCAGCGCAGGCTTACCCCATGGAGTAACCGGACCCTTACGTCCGATTGGAGCTCTGCCTTCACCACCGCCGTGTGGGTGGTCGTTCGGGTTCATTACGGAACCTCTTACGGTCGGTCTCCAACCCATGTGTCTCTTACGTCCAGCCTTACCAATCTGGATGTTAGCATGCTCGATGTTTCCAACTTCGCCGATGGTAGCTCTGCAGTCGATTCTTACCATACGAACTTCGCCGGATGGCAGTCTAACCTGTGCATAGTTGCCTTCCTTCGCCATCAGCTGAGCACCGTTACCGGCAGATCTTACCATCTGAGCACCCTTGCCCGGCTTCAGCTCGATGTTGTGGATAATGGTACCAACCGGAATGTTAGCGATTGGAAGTGCGTTTCCAACCTTGATATCCGAATCCGGACCGGATACGATTACATCGCCGACCTTCAGCTTGTTCGGAGCGATAATGTATCTCTTCTCACCGTCTGCATAGCATACCAGAGCAATGTTTGCAGATCTGTTCGGATCATACTCGATGCTCTTTACAGTTGCCGGAATGTCATCTTTGTTTCTCTTGAAATCGATGATTCTGTACTTTGCTCTTGTACCGCCGCCTCTGTGTCTAACGGTGATTTTACCTCTTACGTTTCTTCCTGCGTGCTTCTTGAGGGTGACTGTAAGAGCTTTCTCAGGCTTATCAGTGGTGATTTCCTCGAATGTCGAAACCGTCATTCCTCTGAGGCCTGGAGATGTTGGATTGTATTTCTTGATTCCCATTCTTACATACCTCCTATATTACAGTCCCTGGAAGATTTCGATCTCTTTGCTGTCTGCAGTAAGAGTAATAACAGCTTTCTTGTAGTCAGCTGTCTTACCGACATATCTTCCCATTCTCTTTGTTTTACCGTTTACATTCATAATGTTGACTTTCGCAACGTTCACGCCGAAGATCTTCTCAACAGCCTGTCTTACTTCAGTCTTGTTTGCTTCCTTAGCAACCTGGAAAACATATTTCTTGTCGCTTGCCAGATCCATCGTCTCTTCGGTGATGATCGGCTTGATGATTGTCTGATATTCTGTCTTCATTACGCATATACCTCCTCAATTTTCTCAGCGGCTGCCTTTGTGAGAATCAGGCTGTAATGATTAACGATCTCATATACATTCATCGTGCTGACAAGAGCAGTTCTTACGCCCTGCAGGTTGGAAGCGGAACGGATTACGTTCTCATCCTTCTCAGCGAGTACGATCAGTGCCTTCTTCTCAGCCTTGACATTCTCCAGGACCTTAACCATCTCTTTTGTCTTCGGAGCTTCGAACTTCAGCTCGTCCAGAACGATCAGCTCGTTTTCAGCAACCTTTGCGGAAAGCGCAGACTTCAGTGCCAGTCTTTTTACCTTCTTCGGAATTGCATAGCTGTAATCTCTTGGCTTCGGCGCAAATACGATACCACCACCAATCTGGGATGGATCCGTTGTGCTTCCCTGTCTGTGACGACCGGTTCCCTTCTGTCTGAAAGGCTTACGTCCGCCTCCTCTTACTTCGCTTCTTGTCTTGGCAGATTGAGTTCCCTGTCTCTGGTTTGCCAGATAGTTTTTAACGGTAGCGTGTACAGCATACTCGTTAGGCTCGATACCGAAGATCGCATCGTTCAATGTGATTTCGCCAACTTCAGCGCCGGCCATGTTCAGCATTTTAATGTTTGCCATTTTGTTTCCTCCTTTCTGCCTTCTTACTTATCTTGACCTTTGATTGCCGGTCTGATTCTTACGACTCCGCCCTTCTTTCCAGGAACAGCGCCCTTTACCAGCATGAGGTTACGGTCAGCAATAACTTTTACCAGAACAACGTTCTGTACGGTAATCTTATCTCTTCCCATTCTTCCCGGAGCCTTGTTGCCCTTGAATACTCTGGAAGGATAAGTTCCGGCTGCCAGTGCGCCGGCCAGTCTCTTATGCTTGGAACCGTGGCTCATCGGACCTCTGTGATGTCCGTGTCTCTTGATATTACCCTGAGTTCCCTTACCTTTGGAAATGCCAGTGATGTCAATCTTCATTCCCTCTTCGAAATCAGCTACTGTGATTTCCTGACCCAGCTCATAAGTCTCGCCGTCTTCGATTCTGAACTCAGCGAGATGCTTCTTTGGAGCAACGCCGGCCTTCTCGTAATGTCCGGTCATCGGCTTGTTCACTCTGTGAGCTTTCTGGTCTTCGTAACCAACCTGTACCGCATTGTATCCGTCAGTCTCAACAGTCTTGATCTGTGTTACGACTTCAGGTCCCGCCTCAACAACGGTTACCGGTACAACTTGGCCGTCTTCGGTGAAAATCTGTGTCATTCCGATTTTCTTTCCAAGCAGTGTCTTCATATTTCTCCTCCTACTTTCTTACAGCGGATCACTCTGGTTTGGCCGGATTGCCCTCTCATGTGATCTTCCTAATCTAGCTTAGAGCTTGATCTCAATATCAACGCCTGCAGGCATGTCCAGCTTAGCGAGCGCATCAGTCGTCTTAGTGGTTGCGTTCGTGATGTCGATCAGTCTCTTGTGAGTTCTCTGCTCGAACTGCTCTCTGCTGTCCTTATACTTGTGGACCGCTCTGATGATTGTTACCACTTCCTTCTGTGTTGGCAGCGGAATTGGTCCCGATACAACAGCGCCTGTTCTCTGTGCGGTCTCTACGATCTTCGCAGCGGACTTGTCCAGCAGTGCGTGATCGTACGCCTTCAGTCTGATTCTGATTTTCTGTAATTCACTCATTGTAGATCCTCCTATAATTTGTACTGTTTTCGCTATGCTTGTACAGGACTCCACTTCATTCGCCCCGGGCTTTCGTTTTGCTCCTACACTCTTTCGAGCGTTTCCCAAATGAATGCTCAAAACAAAAGTAGCGAACCCCTTCGCCCCCGTCTCGCGAGGACAATTCTCGGCAGAAATTACCTGATAGCTCAGCAACTTCCTGCTTCATCGCCTTAAACAAGCTCTATTAGTATAACGGATATCATCTTATAACGCAAGCTTTTTTTATAAATTTTTTTCGGATTTTTCCAACTCTTTTCTAAGCATTACCCTTTGTTTTCAAGCCTTACACGGCGCCACCGCTGTACACTGTCTCTGGGGTTTCCCAGCATTTTTGTTTCTGCGTTTTATCACGTTCATTTTTTCGTTTTTCCTTACAAAATCAAGGTTTTTTTCTTTATTTTACCATAATTTCCCATAAAAAAAGGGAACCGCAGCTTCGGCTTGCGGTTCCCTCGCCTCGGTCAAAATGTCCGAATTGTCCCGGTTTAGCCCGGTGGCCAGGTCATTTTTCTTTTGCCCAGAAGATGGATGTGCAGATGTTTTACCGTCTGCTGACCGTCTTCGCCCGTGTTGATTACCACACGGTAACCGTTCTCCAGACCTTCTGAAGCAGCGATTTCGTGAATCTTCACCATCATGTAGCCCATCAGATCCCGATAGCTCTCATCCAACTCTTCCAAAGATGCGATGTGTTCCTTCGGAACCATCAGCACGTGAACCGGAGCCTGCGGGTCTGCATCCCGGAAGCACGCAATGCGGTCGTCTTCATAGACCATATCGGTTGGGATCTCGCCGTTCGCCAGTGAACAGAAAATGCAGTCACTCATGATTTACCTCCTTTTCCCGGTTATCTCAGCCAGACAGCCGTCCTCGTATAGCTCTATCAGCCGGACGGATACGAAACCGCCAGCATCCAGGGTTTCCTCTTCATCCGGAATATAGACTTTAATGTAGTTCCCGGTGTACCCGGTGGCCATGCCGTTCTCGTGGCGCTCCACCAGCACCCGGTCTTCCCGATTCAGGTTCCGTCGGAAGAATTCTTTGGATATTTCGTCCGCCTGTTCTTCCAGGGCGCCGGCCCGCCGACTCTTCACGCGTCCGGAAATCATGTCCTTGAAGCCCGCCGCCTTGGTGCCCTTCCGAGCGGAATAGCGGAAGGCGTGGACCTTGCCGAAATTGCTTTTACGAACCGCATCCAAAGTGTCCTCAAAGTCCGCCTCGGTTTCCCCCGGGAATCCCACGATGATGTCCGTGGTGATGCCAAAACAAGGATCGAAATCCCGCAGCGACCGTACAATCTTGAAATAATCCTCCCGATTGTAGTGGCGGTTCATGGATTCCAGGATAGCATCGCTTCCGCTCTGAAGGGACAGATGCAGGTGATGGCACAGCTTATCGTACTGCACAATGCGCTCGATGTGTTTAATGTCCACCACAGTCGGCTCCAGGGAACTGAGACGAATCCGGAAATCCCCCTCCATGGCATCCAGGCGCCGAATCACCGCTTCCAGCCCATTCAGACCTTCTTCTCCCGGCTCTCTTTGGAAATCGAACTCCGGTTCCGTGCCGTACAGGGCGGTGTTGATGCCCGTGAGCACCAGTTCCCGGAATCCCTTGTTCAGGAGCATTTTGGCCTCCTCCAGCACTTCCTCCAGGGGACGACTCCGAACTACGCCCCGGGCATACGGAATAAGGCAGTAGGAGCAGAAGCGGTTGCAGCCCTCCTGAATCTTGATATATGCCCGGCTCATCTCCGACTCGCTGGCGGTGACGATGCCCATATCCTCGTATCCCCGAAGGTCGCGGTACGCCAGTACTTCCTTCCGTTTCTGCGGTACAGCTGTTTCACGGTTCTCCCGCGCCTGAAGCAGTTCGCAGACCCGGTCCGGAATCTCGGATTTCAGGTTGTTGCCCATAATCAGGTCCACATCCGGCATGGCCTCCAGTTCCTCCGAGGAAACCTGGGCATAACAGCCGGTAACCACCATCAGAGCGTGGGGATTCTTTTTCTTCATGCGGCGGATAAATTGCCGGGATTTTCGATCCGCAATGCTGGTAACCGAACAGGTATTTACCAAATACACGTCTGCAATCTCGGTCTCCGGGACAATCTCCGCTCCTCTTTTTGCAAAAGCCTCCATTAGGGCTTCGCTCTCGTATTGATTTACTTTGCACCCAAGGGTATGGAATGCGATCTTTATCATTCTTTTACTCCATCTAATCCGTATAAATACTGCCGCCGATGAACTCCCTCAGAATAGAGTCCCCGGCGATAATGCTCTCATCGTCCAAACTGTCCACGTAGCGGAACAGCCGCAGAAGCCGCTGGGCCTCCGCATATTCTTCTTCCTCCTGCCGCACCTCCTTCAGCAGCGGAACCGCGTACTTCTTCAGCACCGTCATCTCGTAGACGTGCACCGTATTGAAGAACACGTCCGCCTCGTTGCTCAGCGGGAAAATGTTCTTATTCTCTCCCTCCCGCACCTTCGGCCAGAGGTGCAGAGTCATGGCGGCGGTATGAGCCCGGTTTCGGTTATCCCGAACAATTCGGCGGATTACCCGAGTATCCGTCGTTGGAATCCGGTTGTGGGAATCCAGGTTAATCTGAGTCAGCGGGCTGATATAAATCCGGAATTTAGACTCCTCCGGAAGCTGCCGGGTCAGCAGGTGGTTGAAGGCGTGAATTCCCTCAATGACGATCACCCCGTTCCGCGCCAGGCGAGTCTTCCGCTTTCCGAACTCCTTATGCCCCGTCTTGAAGTTAAACACCGGCATATCCACTTCCCGGCCCTCAAGAAGGTCCTTCATCTGACGATTAAACAGGGGCAGATCCAGGGCATCGATGTTCTCGTAATTCTTCTGACCGTCTGCATCCAGCGGGGTGTCCTCCCGCTCCACAAAATAGTCGTCCGTTCCGATGTACAGCGGCTTCATGCCGTTCACCATCAGCTGAATAATCAGCCGATGGGCAAATGTGGTTTTTCCGGAAGAAGAGGGCCCTAGAATCAGCACCACCTTCTTCTCCTCCTTTGAAATCCGATCCGCAATCTCCACAATCTTCTTATCGTGCAGCGCTTCGCTTAACTTAATCAGCGTCCGGTACGCCCCGGACTCAATCCGATCGTTGATATCCGCTTGATACTGCACTCCCAGCAGATGATTCCACTGACGCTCCTCTTTCAAAGCGTTGTACACCCGATATTCATCCACGTAGTCCGGAATCACTCCCGGGTTCTGCGCCGACGGATGCCGCAGCAAAAGCCCCTCCCGATACTTCATCAGCTCGAATTTGGACACATACCCGGTGGAAGGCACCATGTAGTTGTAGAAAAAGTCGCTGTATCCATCCAAGGTATAGATCCGTACCGTTTCATCCACCTTCATCCGCTGCAGACTCCGATACTTCTCCGTCAAGCCGGTCTCCTTCAGAATCTCCATGGCTTCTTTTCGCCGGAACATCTTCGCCTCAATGGGATGATCTTCCTGCACCATTTTTTTCATATAAAAATAAGTTCGCGCTACATCATCTTCCGACATGTCCACTACCTGAAACTCGCCATCCTCTCCGTGACGCATCACCTGAAGAAACAGCCCGTCGTTCAGGGACGTCATCACCTCCACGTGCACGTTTCCCAGAATCTGCCGCACCGAACAGATGAACAGCAGAATCAAGCTGTTCTGAAAAATCAGATAGGCCTGCTTGTTCCGGATGTCCAGCAGCTGCACGGTATCGTTTTTATGAATCGGCGTAATCAGCGGCTTCACCTCATGGTTGATGATGGCCGCCACCACCGGCCACGGTGTCTCCTCCCGATACCGTTCCGCCAATTCTTCCGCCGTAATCTCATCGGATATTTCAATGGCTGTATATGGTATATTTTTTCCCAAACTGAATTGAATATTCATGGTAATTCTCCTGATAAAAAGATGAATTTATTATATCATGTTTTCCGGGCGGTTCGGGGTGTTTTCGTGAGAATTCCCAAAACAAAAAGGATGCCGCAAAGGGCATCCTTTCTATAGCTTTATTAAGCGATATCTGAAATTACTCGATGATCTCAGTTACAACGCCGGAACCTACGGTTCTTCCGCCTTCTCTGATAGCGAATCTCAGTCCTTCTTCGATAGCAATCGGAGTGATCAGGGAGATATTCATTACTACGTTATCTCCAGGCATGCACATTTCAGTGCCTTCCGGCAGCTGCAGATCTCCGGTTACGTCAGTTGTTCTGAAATAGAACTGCGGTCTGTATCCATTGAAGAACGGAGTGTGTCTGCCACCCTCTTCCTTCTTCAGTACGTATACCTGACCCTTGAACTTGGTG
>NZ_JAQXUZ010000015.1:0-118319 GCF_029224645.1 Mogibacterium kristiansenii | reverse complement strand
CCGGTCACGCTCGGGGGGCCGGGGGCCCGGCGGGGTGTTTCGGGTGGGGCGGCCCGCCGGCGGGCATGGTGCCCGCCCGCCTCCCCACCACCCCTTTGTTTTGGGTGTCCGGGCGCGAACCTCGGCCGGGTGTTTCGAGGTTGGAGGTCCGGTGGCCGGCATGGTTCGCGCTTGACTCCCCGCAAGCCCTTTGTTTTCGGTTTCCGGGCGCGAACCTCGGGCCGGGTTTTTCGAGATTAGCGGCCCGACGGTCGGCATGGTTCGCGCTCGACTCCCCGCAAGCCCTTTATTTTCGGTTTCCGGGCGCGAACCTCGGGCCGGGAATTTCGGGTTTGGAGGCCCGCCGGCCGGCATGGTTCGCGCTCACCTTCCCGCAAGCCCTTTGTTTTCGGTTTCCGGGCGCGAACCTCGGGCCGGGAATTTCGGGATTCGAGGCCCGCCGGCCGGGTGTTTCAAGGCGCGGTTTGCTCCCTCCTCCCCGCAAACCCTTGCGGCTCCGTTCCGGGGAGCAAATTCTTCACACAAATTCCGCGCCGACGCCCAGTGCCGGCCGGCTTTTCCAAGGCGCGGTTTGCTCCACCCTCCTCGCTAGCCCTTGCAGCTCCGTTCCGGGGAGCAAATTCTTCACACAAATTCCGCGCCTCCGTACAAAAAGCACCTTGCCGGTTTATCGGCAAGGTGCTTCCCTCTCCTCAACAGTCCCCCGCAGGTCCCAGTCCCGCGGGGCACTTTTAATTAATTAAATAAGTACACGCTGGAGGACAACAGCATGAAGACAATCATGATGATACCCAACAACAGTGCCATGACACGGCTGATTTTTGAAATTTTCCGCCGGTCCGTCGCGAAACCGGTCGGACCGGTTTTGGCCGCTTCGTTTTTCTTCTTCTTATTGTTCTTGGAAGCCACGGTCCACTCCTTTCTATTTTCCCAGCCGGTTTTTCTTCGCCCACCGGCGCCCGGCTCAAAGCGTTTCCATTCAGTGCAAATGATATAAGAGAATTATAGACCATTTGATGGAATTTTTCCACCCCCGGGCCGGCGGCAATGCTTGGTCCCGGGCCGGCGGCATCGCCCAATGCCGAAGGCAATGCTCCACCCCGAGCCGGAGGCCTATCACACAGGCCGGAGGCCCTGCTCATACCGAAGGCCTATCTAAACAGCCCTTTCTTCTGATACTCTTCGCTCTCCATATCCAGCAGGCGGTAGCCCATTTCCCCCAGCTTCTTCTCCAGCTCCGGCTGCGGAATATCGCACTCCGCAACGATGGTGCACTCCCCGGTTCGGTGAGAGGATTTCACTTTTTTTACCCTAAAATTCTTCCGGACCAGGTCGTTCACATGGCTCTCGCACATGCCGCACTGCATTCCGTCAATATGTGCCGTAATCTTACGCATCTCTTCATCTCCTTTTTTTACCGTAAAAACAAATTCGTCAAGCAAAAATCCCCGACAAGGCTGCCGGGGAATCGCGTTTTACCTGTTATTTCTTTGGGTGGCATCCCCCGCTGCAGCCGTGTCCTCCGTGAGAACACATCGAGCAGGTGGAACAATCGAAGCCGCAGGATTTATGCCCTGCCTTCTTTTCCTTAATCAGATACCGGATTACCACGACCACCAGGGCCAAAATAACCAGACAGATTACAATATCAATTCCGTTCAAAGCATTTCCTCCTTTCCTGTCTTATCGGAAAAATCCGATTACAATTCGAATGGCTATCACCATCAAAATGCCGATTCCGGCCAGTACAATCACGTCAACGCCGTTCAATGCCATTTCTCCTTTTACAATTATAACTTAGTTCTTCTCCAGCGCAACCTTTGCTTTCTTGTTCTGATCCGGACGGAACAGCAAGTACAGCACGAAGGCCAGCACGATAAATGCGACTACCGTTGCGATGCCGAAGGACACTTCGCCCAGAATCAACCCGCCAATCTGGTACACAATCAGAGCCACGAAGTATGCGCTGACGTTCTGGAAAAGTACGGAGTACCAGAAGAATTTCCGGTTGTTCATTTCCTTCGCGGTGGTGGACAGAGCCGCCAGGCACGGGGAATCAAACAGGTTGAATACCATGAAGGAGAACGCTGCCAGCATGGATGGGAAGAATGCGGCGAACTGTGCCTGGTACGCTGCACTGTATCCCTCGATCTCGCCCAGTCCGGACAGAACGCCCATGGTGGATACGATACCTTCTTTTGCCACAAAACCGGACAGAGAGGACGCAACAGCCTGCCATGTTCCGAATCCCAGTGGTTTGAAGATAAAAGCAATTGCGCCGCCGATAACCGCCAGCAGCGAATCTTCTGCGTCCACCAGGCCGAAGCTTCCGCCCGCAAAACCAAAGTTGCCCAGGAACCACATTACCGCACAGCAGAGGAACAGGATGGTTCCCGCTTTCTTCAGGAACGCCCATACTCTTTCCCATACGCTGAGGAGCACGCCCTTTGGAGACGGTGCGTGGTATGCCGGAAGTTCCATAACGAACGGAGCCGGGTCCCCTTCAAACATCTTTGTCTTCTTCAAAATAATACAGTATACGATAACCAGTCCAATGCCCAGGAAGTACATTGCCGGAGCTACCCACCATGCACCGCCGGCGATGTAGCCGGCGATGGTAGCGATTACCGGAAGTTTTGCACCACATGGAATGGTGGTGGTGGTCATCATGGTCATGCGGCGGTCCTTCTCATTTTCGATGGTACGGGTTGCCATGATGCCCGGCACGCCGCATCCGGAGGAAATGAGGAACGGGATAAAGCTCTTTCCGGACAGTCCGAAACGACGGAAGATTCTATCCATGATAAAAGCAACTCTCGCCATGTATCCGCAGTCTTCCAACAATGCCAGAAAGAAGAACACGATGGCCATCTGCGGTGCGAATCCAATCGGCGCACCCAAGCCGCCAATGATGCCGTCGGATACCAGGGAAATTACCCAATCCGATGCACCCATATGGGTCAGTCCGTTGGACGCCCACTCCTGAATTCCCGCAACGAACACGTCGTTGGTCCAGCCGGTAACGATGTCACCGATGGTGGTAACGGAAATATAATATACCAGGAACATCACTACGGCAAAAATCGGCAGTGCCAGCACTCGGTTGGTTACGATCCGGTCGATTTTATCGGACAAAGTCAGCTTCTCGTGACCTTGTTTTCTTTCAATTGCTTTTGGGATCACGCGGTTGATGTACTCGTAGCGCTGGTTGATGATGATGCTCTCCGCATCGTCGTCCATTTCTTTTTCGCAGTCTTCGATGTGACCTTCAATCTCACTGAGAACAGAAGCGCCCAGCTTAATTTCTTCTCGAACCTTCTCATCCCGTTCGAAGAATTTGACGGCGTACCATCTCAGGTTGCTCGCGGACACCTTGTCTTCGATGGATTCCTCGATGTGTGCGATGGCGTGCTCGACGCTGCCGGAGTACACGTGCGGGGTGTCTCCCATGGTTCTCTTCTTTGCCACTTTGACCGCCTGATCAATCAGCTCCTCGCTGCCGTCTCCCTTGAGAGCACTGATCGGAACGATTGGACAGCCCAGCTCTTTGCTCAGCTGCGGGACGTCGATGCGGTCTCCGTTCTTATTCACGATGTCCATCATGTTCAATGCGATGATGGTCGGAATGTGCAGCTCCAACAGCTGTGTGGTGAGATACAGGTTTCGCTCCAGGTTGGTGGCGTCGATGATGTTGATGATGGCATCCGGTCTTTCGTTCACCAAGTACCGCCGGGTGACCACTTCCTCCATGGTGTACGGGGAAAGGGAATAGATTCCCGGAAGGTCCTGAATTGTAATGGTTTTGTCGGTCTTTAATCTACCGTCCTTCTTTTCTACAGTAACGCCCGGCCAGTTTCCCACATACTGGTTGCTTCCGGTCAACGCGTTGAACAGCGTTGTCTTTCCGCAGTTCGGGTTTCCTGCAAGTGCGATCTTAATTGCCACTGAATAACTCCTTTCTTAATATCCTAAATTCGTTTATCTCCAAAATTTTACTTTGCTTTCTGAATGTTCTCGATTTCAATCAGTTCCGCATCGCCTTTCCGCACTGACAGCTCGTACCCTCTTACGGTCAGCTCCATCGGGTCTCCCAGCGGTGCGACTTTGCGAACATAGACCTGCGTTCCTTTGGTCAGGCCCATATCCATGATTCTTCTCCGGGGCTGTCCCACGCTTCCGATTTTCTTGATGGTTGCGCTTTCGCCCACCGCCAGATTGTTCAATGTCTCCATTTTTTCCTCCTTAATGTTCTCTTAAATAGTGACCTGAATTACTTCATTCTCCATCCTTAACTTCTAAAACTCCACAAGCAGCCGGCTGGCCATGCTCTGATCCAAAGCAAGCCGCGTTCCGTGTACCTGCAGAATTAAATTCCCTTTCACCGCCTTCACGACTTTAACTTCCGCGCCCACCGCGAAACCCAGTTCCGCCAAATGGGTCCGAATGGAATCATCCCCTGTGATTCGGATGATACGAACGATATCACCGGTTTTTGCAATTGTGATTGGCATGTTCCCACCTCCTGTATCATTCATCCTGACAAAGCTGTCTTGTCGTATGTGTGTGCACGTGCATGCGCATGTGCTTCGCAGTCCTTGCGGTGCTTCGCGGGCTCCGTTGATGCTCCGCAGGACCTGCAGGCGCTTCGCATTTCTTGCAGACGCTTCCGGCATTCGCGACCGGTTCGTTAGCTGTATATTACTTCTGTTAGTCTTGTGTTACATTTGTTAGTTCGCCTTAACTAACTTTATATTATTATAGCGATTTCTTCCCTCTTGTCAATAAAGTTTCAGAAAAAAGTTATAGGAGTCTAACTTAAAAGGCCGCCGGTGGCAGGCGGCGGCGCGGAATCTCTGTGAAGATTTTGCTCCCCGAGACGAAGCTACAAGGGTTTGCGGGGAGGCGGGGAGCAAATCGCGCCGCTGAAAAGGCCGCCGGTGGCAGACGGCGGCGCGGAATTGCTGTGAAGATTTTGCTCCCCGGGACGGAGCCGCAAGGCTTTGCGGGGAGCGGGGAGCAAATCGCGCCGCTGAAAAGGTCGCCGGAGATAGGCGGCGGCGCGGAATCTGTGTGAAGATTTTGCTCCCCGGAACGGAGCCGCAAGGCTTTGCGAGGAGCGGGGAGCAAATCGCGCCGCTGAAAAGCCGCCGGTGGCAGGCGGCGCCCAGACCGGCCGGAGACAAGTCTACTTCCCTTTATTTTTTTCGGCCGCCCCGGGCACGGAAGTCCGCATCGATTCTTTTTTTCCATTGAGGCGTTAGCTCCTCGTCCGCACGCACATCGGATATTGCGTCGCTCAGCACCTCAAAGTTCAAGGCGGTTCCAATTCCGTCACAGCGATAATTCACCGCTCGATCCGCGTCGATGCCAATCCATTCGGCGGTCTCCACCGCATCGATATTGGCCCCCAGGAACATGAACTCCCATCCGTACTTCTTTTTCCGGCGTTCAATCATGCTTTTTACCCGGTCGATATCATAGCGGCGGCTGGCATTTTCCAGGCCGTCGGTGGTAATCACGAATAGGGTGTGCTCCGGCACGTCCTCCGGCCGAGCATATTTGTGAACGTTGCCGATGTGGTGAATCGCACCTCCGATCGCATCCAGCAGCGCCGTGCAGCCGCAAGCCACGTAATCCGCCTTCGTCATCCGAGGCACATCCTGCACCGGGACCCGGTCGTGCAGGACCTCACTCCGACTGCTGAACAGCACCGTTGAAACCAGCGCTTCCCCTTTTTCTTTTTTCTGCTTCTCAATCATGGAATTAAACCCGCCGATGGTATCGCCCTCCAGCCCGTTCATGGATCCGCTGCAATCCAGTATGAATACGATCTCTGTCAGATTCTTTTTCATTTGCTTTTCCTCCCAATAAAAAAATGACTGCTCGGTGATCAAACCTTACAGTCATATTTTACCGGGGATGGCAGGGGAGTTGGTCGCATGGATGGCGACATCTCCGATCGGAGCCCCCAAGTTCTCCTACATCCCGATCAGCCGCTGGTCGAAGGCGAACAGCGCCTCGTTAATTTCAAACACGTTGTAATTTCCCTGCTGTACGAAAAACTCCACGATTATATCGAACTTGCTGGAGTGGGACAGGGTAAAACCGGCTTTGCGGAGCATATCCTGCATTTCCGAAAGGGGCAGCTCCAATGCCAGGGCAAAGGCAATTGCCGTGGTCTTTGACGGTTTATAGAATTTGTCGGAACGAATCTTGGAAAACAGTTTCCGGTCGATATTGGCTTTTTTGTAGCACTGGACATCCGTCATGCCGGACTCGGTGATTTTTCGAAGCAGCATTTCCGAGAAACTCTCATCCAGTTGAGACAGCGCATCCTCCAGCGAAAACGCCGGAATATCCGCCTCTGCGGAAGCGATTTCCACATCCGCCCGATTCTCTGTATAGAACCTCCGCACCGTGTGCTCCGCCTCATATCGGTCATCGATGTATTCCGCGATTTCCGAAAAAAGCTTCTTTCCAATCCGATAGGACTGCCGGTCAAAAATCACGATATACACCGTCATCTCATTTTCCGACAAAAAATTCCCAATCGCATCCACCGCCACACGCAACGCCCGATCCTTCGGGTACCCGTAAATCCCCGAAGAAATCAGCGGAAAGGCTACCGTCTCACATCCGTATTCCCGCGCCAGCTCCAATGACGCACGGTAGCAGGATTCCAAAAGCGCTTTTTCCCCATGCTCTCCTCCGCGCCACTGTGGTCCTACAGTATGGATTACGTACCTGCACGGCAGCCGGTACCCCTTAGTAATCTTCGCCCCGCCGGTTTCGCACCCCTGCAAGGTGCGGCATTCCTCCAAAAGTTCCGGTCCGGCGGCACGATGAATACAGCCGTCCACACCACCGCCGCCCAGCAGGCTTGGCTTCGCAGCATTTACAATGGCATCTACTTTCAATTTCGTGATATCGTCACGGATAATCTTCAAAGGCATAGCAAAAAACTCCTTCCCCGTCTCACTCTGAATTTCAGTGTATCACAAAAAAAGTAGTTTCACCACCGCCCCAACGTCCGAGAAGAAAAACGAAAAAGAAAAAACCCCAGGAAACAATGCTTCCGGGGGTTTTGCAATACTTCTCTGAAATTAACGCTTGGAGAACTGGCTCGCTCTTCTCGCCTTCTTGAGTCCGTATTTCTTTCTTTCCTTCATTCTCGGGTCTCTGGTCAGGAAACCAGCTGCCTTCAGTGCAGGTCTGTTTGCTTCCTCATCAGCTACGCAGAGAGCTCTGGAAATTCCGTGTCTCAGTGCACCGGCCTGACCTGTTGTACCGCCACCTTCAACGATTGCGATAACGTCATACTTGCCGGCTGTGCCTGTTACGTCGAAAGGTCTTTTTACTTCGTTCTTCAGAATATCCATTCCGAAGTACTCTTCCAGATCCTTCTTATTGATTGTGATCTTTCCGGTTCCTGGGAGTAATCTGACTCTTGCAACCGAAGATTTTCTTCTGCCTGTTGCCTGATACTGTGTATTAGCCATCTTCTATTCCTCCCTTCCTAGAATGTCCACTCTTCCGGATTCTGCGCAGTGTGCGGATGCTCCGGTCCAGCGTATACCTTTAACTTCTTGAACATCTGTCTGCCCAGCTTGCCCTTTGGCATCATGCCCTTAACAGCGTGACGGATGATTTCTTCCGGCTTCTTCGCACGGAGTTCTCTGAGAGTAGTCTCCTTCAGGCCGCCCGGATAACCGCTGTGGCTCTTGTAGATTTTCTGCTCTTCCTTCTTACCGGTTACACGAACCTTCTCTGCGTTGATTACGATAACATAGTCACCGGTGTCAACGTGCGGTGTGTAAATCGGCTTCTTCTTTCCTCTCAGGATGGATGCAACCTCAGATGCGATCTTTCCCAGAGTCTTGTCTTCTGCATCGATAACGTACCACTTACGTTCTACCTCTGCAGGCTTTGCAATGTAAGACTTCATTTTTCTTCCTTTCTACCTACTCAGATTGCTTACAACTCAATCGGTTTCGGCATTGCCTACTGGAATCTCTCGATTTGGTTCGGCATACTAAAAATAAATTATTAGCGTCGGAGTTACCGGCACGAGGCCTGCTCCTTTTTTGCACACAAATACAGTTTCGCATTTGCAAGCCTTTAAATTATAATCCTCCGGAGGTTCTGAGTCAAGGGTTTTGGGGACTTTTTCCGGAAATTTGAGGCGGCTTTCCCCGGAAGGGCGCCGTTCGGCTCGTTCTCTTTTCAAAACTTATGGGAATAAATGCAATTCGGGGGTAGTTTTTTCTCATAAAATCTGATATACTACACTGAGTGATTTATGAATCACGCCTAGCGCCCGTAGCTCAGGGGATAGAGTAGCACACTCCGAATGTGAAGGTCGCGAGTTCGAATCTCGCCGGGCGCACCAATATGGTATACATGGTCGGACGCGGTATTGTACTCGTCTGATTTTTATTTTTAGGGAAATCGCAGAAATGAGGTAATATATGTTTGAAATTCTGAAGGCCGTGCTCTTCGGCGTTGTGGAAGGTATTACGGAATGGCTGCCGGTGAGCAGCACGGGACACATGATACTTCTGGACGAATTCGTCAAGATGAATGTATCCCCGGAATTCTGGGACACCTTCCTGGTGGTCATCCAGCTGGGTGCCATCCTGGCGGTGGTGCTCCTGTACTGGGGCGAAATCTGGCCGCTGAAAAGAGTCATCGTGGAGGGAAAGCACGCCACCAATCCCCAGAAAGCAATCCGCCTGGATAAAGGCGTCCTGAACCTTTGGGGTAAAACCATCGTGGCTTGTCTTCCGGCGGCGGTAATCGGCGTGGCTTTTGATGACTGGCTGAACGCTCACTTCTACAACTGGCTGGTGGTTTCCATCATGCTGATTGTGGTGGGTGTGGCATTTATCATCATCGAGAACCGCAACTCCCATAAGACCCCGCGCACCGAAACCATGGCGGGCATCAGTTATAAGGAAGCGTTTGCCATCGGTCTCTTCCAGGTCATTGCGGCGGTATTTCCGGGTACTTCCCGTTCCGGCGCCACCATCCTGGGAGGATTGATGATTGGCGTATCCCGTCCGGCTGCGGCCAACTTCACCTTCATTCTGGCGATTCCGGTAATGGCCGGCGCTAGCCTGTTAAAACTTCTGAAGAACGGACTGCTGTACACCCCCACGGAATACGTCATCCTGGCGGTGGGCATGATCGTGGCCTTCGTGGTCTCCCTGTTCATTATTAAGTTTCTGCTTTCCTACATCCGGAAGCACAACTTCAAACCTTTCGGTTGGTACCGAATCGTGCTGGGCGCACTGGTCATCCTGTACTTCGGCGTACTGCACTAATTATTAAGAATCGTTTCGGCGCTGCGATTGCAGCGCCGTTTTTATTTTGGGAAACGTAAAAAGCCGCCGATGGGGGCTCGGCGACTTTTCACCACTACGAAATTATTAATTAAGAAAGAACAATTAAAGAAAATGCATTATGGTTTCTCGCTTCCGGTACTCTGTGTCATTTCCCTTCCGCACCATTATAGTACCACCCGTTTGTGTAGTTTTTGTTAACTGAATATATGCCTTCTGTGTGAACCGTCTATCGGATTCTTCGCAAACGAACAGTCGTCCGACACATACGGGAAAGTACCCAAAGGTGTAATTTCCATTCCTTTTCCCATATGCTATAATAAACCAACCGTATAATTCTCGTCGTATAGACAGGAGGATCAAATGAATTATAAAATTATCGGCGACTCCGATGCGCCAATCGTAGATATTACTCTCAGCTCCGGCGAAACCATCAAAGTGGAACGGGGCGCTATGGCATTTATGCAGAACGTCAGCCTTCAGGCAGAAACCAACAGCAAGAAGTCCGGCTTTGGCGGATTGGTAGGCGCGATTGCCCGCAGTGCGGTGAGTGGCGAGAGCATGTTCATCACAAAAGCAGTCGGTCAGGCGGAAGGTGCCCGGCTGGGTATCGCACCGGCCGTTCCTGGAAAGGTAGCATGCCTCAACGTAGGCGGCGGAAATCAGTACCGTCTGAACACCGGTGCGTTCCTGGCTTGCGATGATTCCGTATTCTACAACATCAAGCGCCAGGACATCGGTAAAGCCTTCTTTGGCGGCACCGGTGGTCTCTTCGTGATGGAAACGGAAGGAAACGGTCAGGTTCTGATTAATGCCTTCGGTGACCTGGTTGTCCTGGACATCACCCCGAATGCACCGATGGCCATCGACAACGAGCACGTAGTTGCTTGGGAAGCCTCCCTGGATTACAACATCCGCGTGGCCTCCGGCACCTTCGGTTTCATGTCCGGCGAAGGTCTTGTAAACGAATTCCACGGAACCGGCAAGGTCATCATCCAGACCCGGAACGTGCACTCCCTGGCAGACGCCGTAGCGAAGTATATTCCGACTTCCAACAACTAAAGCTCAGTTTCTTTATTGAAACCTTTCAGACTGCAGATACTTGTTCCATGCTTTTCAGGATGGATAAGTATCTGCAGTCTTTTTCTTTTTCATCATAGCCTGGGCGCCCTGTTGGCGTGGCCCGACGGTGGATCAAGGCTTTGCCGGAGGGGCGGCGCCAACAGGAGTCGGCCGCCGGGCGGGATTTTGGGCGCCCTGTTGGCGTGGCCCGACGGTGATATAAGCGTTTGCCGGCGGGACAGCGCCAACATGGTCGGCCGCCGGGCGGGATTCGGGGCGCCCTGTTGGCGTGGCCCGACGGTGATATAAGCGTTTGCCGGCGGGACAGCGCCAACAGGAGTCGCCGGTGGCACGCACCGGCGCGGAATTTCTGTGAAGATTTTGCTCCCCGGAACGAAGCAGCAAGGCTTTGCTGGGAGCGGGGAGCAAATCGCGCCGCTGAAAAGGTCGCCGGAGGCAGATGGCGGCGCGGAATCTCTGTGAAGATTTTGCTCCCCGGAACGAAGCCGCAAGGCTTTGCGGGGGGCGGGGAGCAAATCGCGCCGCTGAAAAGGTCGCCGGAGGCAGATGGCGGCGCGGAATTTCTGTGAAGATTTTGCTCCCCGGGACGGTAGCGCAAGGCTTTGCGGGGAGCGGGGAGCAAATCGCGCCGCGGAAATGCCGGCCGAAGGCGAAATTCGGAACGGTAGCCCGGCAGTACAGATAAGAAAGAATAGTGAGGCACCAAAAAACAGCGGCAGAATCACTTCCACCGCTGCTAACGAATCTAAAAACTCACTATTCTGCGTTCTCTTCCGCAGCCTCTTCCTTCATAATCTCCGCCAGAGACTTTCGCTGAAGCTCTTCAAACAGGACTTTCTGGATTCGGCAAAGCTCCTTATGGAATCGGCAAGGGGCATCCTCTGAATCCAACGGGCAGTTCACATCCGGATGCAGGCAATCGTTGAGTACCGTGTCCGGATTCATGATTTTGAAAACATCATAGAGGGTAATCTCGCTCATATCCCTGGTTAACTTATATCCACCGGAATTTCCCCGGACACTTTCAATCAGGCCGCCTCGATCCAGTTTTCGGGCAACCTTATAGGTAATAGCAGTGGTCATAAGTTCCTTGTCGATGAGTTGGCTGATGCTCTTGTGCTCCTTTGCATCAAGATTCCGCAGCAGCCGTAATGCGTAATCCGTTTCTCTTGTAAAAAGCATTTTTCTTATTCCTTTCTTTCTCCAGTCCTCAAATTCCCCATTCTTTCCTGTCGCCACTGCAGTTTGAAACATTATTCATTTTCGTGCAACATTATTTAAAAATATCACATACCAAGTCAGTAGTCAACTACTTTATTCGTCCAGATTTTTTTGTTCGGTTTCATTCCCCATCTCCGAAACATTTCGAAGCTTCCGCTGAATCTGCCGGGTTCGCACGCCCACCAGCCGATCCAAATCCGCATTGGCCTGATTCAGCCGATGCTGCGTGCTCTGCAGCACGTCGGCAAAGGTGTCGAATTCCGCGCGCACCGACGCCAGCAGCTTCCACACCTCGTTAGACCGCTTCTCGATTGCCAAAGTGTTGAAACCCATCTGCAGGGAATTTAGCAGCGCCGCCATGGTGGTCGGTCCCGCAATGGTCACCCGATACTTTCGTTGGAGCATCTCAATCATCCCGTTACGCACCACTTCCGCGTACAACCCCTCAAAGGGTAAAAACATCACTGCAAAATCCGTGGTGTACGGGACGGCAATGTACTTATCGCAGATGTCCTTCCCTTCCGACGCAATCCGCGTAAGCAAGCGCTTCCGCGCCAGTTCAATTTCCGCTTTGTCCCCGGTATCGTACGCTTCCTGAAGAGCGCTGTAAGTGTCCCCGGGGAATTTGGCATCGATGGGAAGGTATACGGTCTCTCCCGCACCGGAACCCGGAAGTTTTACCGCAAATTCCACCCGTTCCGAACTTCCCGGCCGAGTGGCCACGTTCTCCTCGTACTGCTCCGGGCTGAGAATCTGCTCCAGGATTCCGCCCAATTGCACCTCCCCCAGAATGCCCCGAGTCTTTACGTTGGAAAGGATTTTCTTCAGATCTCCCACATTGGAGGCGATGGTCTGCATTTCCCCCAGGCCCTTGTACACCTGTTCCAATCGCTCGTTGACCAGGCCAAAGGATTGGGTGAGTTTGGTTTCCAGGGTATCCTGAAGCTTCTCATCCACCGTCTTTCGGATATTTTCTATCTGCTGGGCGTTCTCCTGACGAAGCCGGCTGAAATTCTCGTCCAAAGCCTTCAGCCGAGCATCCTGCTGCTGGGCCACCGCCCGCTGCAAAGCGTCCTGCTGCTGGGCAATAGCTTTCTGAGTTTCCACCGCAGATTGATTGTACAACCGGAAGTACTCCCCGGTCTTGGCGCCGCTCCGCCGCACGCCCCCCGCCAGCATCCACAAAAGCGCAATGATGGCGGCACTCATCAGAACCAACAATATCAGCAGCACCTGTTCCAGCATACAAAACTCTCCTTTTCCCTTAATACAAAGAAGCGGAATAACCTAGGTTACATCCGCTTCTTTTCATCGTCTGAAATTCAAAATCTTCCGATTGCTCAGAGATTAGCCAACGATACGATACTTCTTCTCAACGTGGTTCAGAAGTTCGTGACCATCTTCTGTTACCAGAACCAGGTCCTCTACACGAACGCCGAATTTTCCTTCGATGTAGATTCCCGGTTCGATGGAGAAGATGTTGCCGACAGCAGCCGGATTGTGGTTAATCGGGCTTACATCACCGAATTCGTGGTCGTCCTGACCGATGAAGTGTCCCAGACGAACGCCCCAGTACTTGGTATATCCCATCTCATCGATGTAATCTCTTGCCTGCTTATCGATGTCGCAAACCGGAATTCCCGGCTTGATTACTTCCTCTGCCTTCAGAACAGCGGTACGAACGATGTCGTGAATCTTTGCCTGCTCTTCATCTACGCTCTTGCAGTAGAATGTTCTGGTCATGTCGGAGCAGTAACCCTTCCATACGCAGCCCATGTCAATCAGGATGCACTCTCCGGCCTTCAGCGTTCTGGTTTCGCTCGGCTCATGGTGCTGGTCTGCAGCGTTCTCACCGAAGCATACGATGGTCGGGAAGCTGTTTCCGGATGCACCTTCCTTGAGGTACTCTGCATCGATAAAGTCTGCAACCTGTCTCTCGGTCATGCCTTCCTTGATGTACTCTGCAACTCTCTCCATTACGACGTCGTTGATTTCGGAAGCCTTCTTCATGAGAGCGATTTCCTCTTCGTCCTTTTCTGCACGAACATCATCTACGCAGTTGGAACCCCATACGGTCTTCAGGTTCGGGCAACGCTCCTGCAGCGGAATCAGGAAACGAGCCGCCCATGTCTTGTCGATTCCCAGGGTGCCCTCTTTGTCGATGTTCTCCATAATCAGACCAATCTGGTCGTCCATGTCGGTGAACCAAACTTCCTTGTATCCTGTTTCGGAAACGAAGAACAGTGTGTTCATAAAGAATACGTGCTCCCCGTTGGACTTCAGCAGCAGTGCCCAAAGTCTTTCATACGGATCTACGAAGATACCGGTCAGGAATGCGATGCTCTTTGGATCGCTGATCAGCAGCTGCTCCAGGCCGTTTTCCTTCATTTTCTCCATTACACGAGCAATTCTTTCGTTCTGTTTTGCAGTGAATTTTTCGTTCATTATTTCGTCCTCCTTATATATAATGACTCTGACCCTATAATATCACGATTGGTTTTCATAAACTAGTATAAAGTCTAAACTTTGGTCTACTATTTTGTTTTTCAATAAAAAAAGATATTCCCATAGATTACATGTTCCGATGATGCACATCCATCTGCGGATACGGGATTTCCAAACCGGAGGCGATAATATATCGCTGAATGATGGCCATGGATGCCCGCAGCATCGGCCAGTGAATTTTCGGAGAGCAGTAATAGCGAATCCGATAAATCACCCCGGACGCCTCATACCGCTGAATGCCCAAATACTCCGCTCGGGTAATCCCCTTGTTCTTGGCGATTTCTTTTGCCGCCTCGCTAAAAACTTCTTTTACCCGATCCGGATCTTCCGAATAAGCCAGCTGCAGATCGATGTCGTAGATGCCGTTGACCTTGGCCACCTGAGTGATGTTTCGATTGCACATCACCACCGTATTGCCCGTGTTCAGGTCCTGAAGCACCGTAGTCATCAGGGAGAAGCTCAGCACGATGCCTTCCACGCCGTTGATTTCCACCACTTCACCCACCACTACGGAATGATCGTTCACGATGTGAATCCCCATGATGATGTCCTTGAAGAAATCCTGCAACGCAAGGCCGGCAATGGCACTGACCACGCCGACGCCGGTAATCATGGACGTGATGTTAATATCGTTGGCCTGAAGCACCGCAAACAGGCAGATGACAACAACGATTCCCTTAATGGTATTGAAAACGCTCCGCACAAAAGCATTCAGACGAATGTCCGCGGGATCGATTTTCTCCCGATATTTCTTGGATAAATGGTTCAGCACCACTACCAAGATGAAGGCGGCCACAATGTAAGTGGCACTGATAATCATTCCCTTGGACAGCAGCACGCTCAAAACTTTTTCCAGACTTTTCTCCACTCTTTTCTCCTTTTCCGTTGCGGGCTTTCGCCCAATTCGCAAACAGCATCATTATAGCTCGAACGACGTCCCATTTCAATGTTCCTATTATTCCCGGTTGCGGCCGGATGCTGCCAGCCGGCCGATCTGAGTTGCCATGTACCCGGCACCGTAGCCGTTGTCGATGTTCACCACTGCCACTCCATTGGCACAGGAGTTGATCATGGTGAGCAATGCCGTCAGGCCCTGCATGTTGGCGCCGTAACCCACAGAAGTAGGGACGGCGATGACCGGATTTCGCACCATTCCGCCGATCACCGTCGGAAGCGCCCCCTCCATGCCCGCCACCGCAATGACGCAATCGGCTTTGCGGATTTCATCCATGTTATTGAACAGCCGGTGGATGCCGCTGACCCCCACATCGTAGAACCGGTCCACTCGGGCGCCAAAGAATTCCGCCGTCTGCGCCGCCTCCTCGGCCACCGGGATATCCGCTGTGCCGCCGGTGCATACCGCAACCCGGCCGCCGGAGGCCCCATTATTACCGGAAGCCCCATGCGCGCCGGAGGCAGTACCGACACCGGAGACGCCGTGCACGCCGGTGGCTCCGCTATCGTTGGAGGTGTCACAACTGCCGGAGGCGCCGGTATTGCCGGAGACTCCATGCATTCCGGAGGCACCACCGCTGCGTTCCACCTTCAAGATTCGGGACACCGGATCATACTCCGCCGCCGGGATGGCTTCCTGTACCAGCGCCGCCTGGTGCGGCGTGGCCCGCGTGCCGAACGCCCGGCCCTCCAATTCCGTGATTTTGCGGTAAATGGCCACCAGATAATCGTCCGGCTTCCCGCTGCAGAAAATCACCTCCGGAAAACCCGACCGCTCCTTCCGCTGGGTGTCCAGCCGGGCGAACCCCATGTTGGTATAGCCCTTCCCCGGCCGCTCATCGATCTGGCGGATTTTCGCCTCCGCAATCTCCAGGGAAATCTCCCCCGCCTTGTAGCCTCTCAAAATCTCCTGAATATCCATACCATTCTCCTTACAACTCCCGTGCCTCCTGCTGTGCCGCCCGGTACACCTCCTGGAAAGGAACGTCCTTCTCCCGAGCAATCGCCGCCACGTCCTCATATTCCGGGTAAAAATAAGTTTCATCCCCGCTCCGGCAGATTTTAATTCTCACATTTCCGAAGGGGGTCCGGGCATTTCCGGTCTGCCGCTTCAGGATGCTTCGCTCCATTCGGATGCGCCGAATGCCGATGGTGGTGGTTTCCCGGAAGATGATGCGCTCCAGCGCCGGTCGGTGCTCCTCATCGCAAATTACCTGGAGCTGCCACGCCGGGCGGTTCTTTTTCATGAAACACGGCAGGTAGTGGACATCCTTGGCCCCCGCCTCAAGCAGGCGCTCCAGGGTGTAGCCCAGCACTTCCCCCGTGGTGTCGTCGATATCCGATTCCAGCTTCCACACGGAATCCGACGCTTCGTCTGCGGATTCCAGAAGCATGCCCCGAAGGACGTTGGCCCGTTCCGTCTGCCGCTTGCCGGCACCCATTCCCGTACGGGCGATGGTGCAACCCGCCGGAAAACCGCCGCCGGTACGAACTGCTTTTACGATGGCCGCACCGGTTGGAGTGACGAACTCGCCCTTGTACGGCAGAATTTCCATCGGAATCCCGGAACCCTCCAGGATGTTGGTCACCGCCGGAACCGGGACCGGAAGGATCCCGTGCTGGCAGCGAACCACTCCGGTGCCCTCACAGAGTTTTGGCACCAGCACCCGGCGGATGTCCAGGTTATCGAAGCACACGGCGAAAGCCACGATGTCCACGATGGAGTCCACCGCACCCACCTCGTGGAAGCCCACCTTCTCCAAAGGAAGGTTGTGGGCCCGACTCTCCGCCTCCGCGATGATGCGGAAGATTTTTTTGGCCAGGGCATTGGCGCCGTCGGTCAGATTGCCGGCGTCAATGATCCGATTGATTTCCGCCAGGTGGCGATGAACATGAGCGTGGGAATGATGATGGGCATGGGCATGGTCGTCGCCATGCGAATGTTCGTGCTCGTGCTCATGGGTGTGTTCGTGCTCATGCTCGTGGGTGTGCTCATGCGCATGCTCGTGTTCGTGGGCATGGGTATGGCCTTCCCCTTCCCCGTACAGGTACTCCATATCGTGGTCGTGGTTCTCCTCCTCCAGAACCACGTCGAAGTCGCAGCAATCGATGCCGTTCCGGTTCACCCTGGAAATCCGAATCTCGTACCCCTGCAGCGGCAAGGATTTCAGGGCCTCTGCCAGAACCTCCCGGTCCGCCCCCAGGTCCAGGAGCATGGCCACCGACATGTCTCCGCTGATTCCGCTTTCACATTCCAAGTACAATGTTCTATCCATTGACAACTCCCTTCTTCTCCTCATCCTTCAGAATTTCGTTCATGCTTCCCGTGCGGTACCCTTTCAGGTCCATGGTGACGTAGGTAAAACCAATTTGCCGAAGGGCTTCCGTTACCGAGTCCCCCAGAGACAGCAGCTTCTCCCGCTGTTCCGGCGCCACCTCCAGCCGGGCCAGGTCGGCCCCGTGGATGCGTACCCGAACCTGCCGGAAACCTTGATCCGCCAGGAAGTCTTCTGCCTGCTCCACCATGCGGAGTTTTTCCCGGGTGATCCGTTCACCGTAGGCGAAACGGGAGGCCAGGCAGGCGGCGGAAGGTTTGTCCCAGGTGGGAAGGTGCAGCTCTCGAGAAAGCTGCCGAACCTCTTCTTTATATAAGCCCGCCTCTTTCAAAGGGCTCAGCACCTGCAGCTCCCGGAGGGCGCGGAGTCCCGGCCGGTAATCCCCCAGGTCGTCCATGTTGCTTCCTTCGGCTACGTGAGGGATGCCGTGACTTGCCGCCGTATCCAGCAGGTTTTGAAAAATTGTTTTTTTGCAAATGTAGCAGCGGTCCGGGGGATTGTCCTGAAAACCGGGAATCTCCAGTTCGTTCATCACCACGATTTCCTGACGGATGCCTTCCTGTCGGCAGAATTCCATTCCCTGAGACAAATCCCGTCCCGAGAACACGCTGCCCTTTGCGGTCACCGCCAACAGCCGGTCCCCCAGCTCCTCATGGGCAACCTTCAGCAGAAAGGTAGAATCCACCCCGCCGGAAAACGCCACCGCCAGAGAGCCCAGATTCCGCAGGTTCTCCCGCAGCTGCGCTTCCTTC
This sequence comes from Mogibacterium kristiansenii, assembly GCF_029224645.1. Taxonomy (NCBI): domain Bacteria; kingdom Bacillati; phylum Bacillota; class Clostridia; order Peptostreptococcales; family Anaerovoracaceae; genus Mogibacterium; species Mogibacterium kristiansenii. The sequence goes on along the minus strand of NZ_JAQXUZ010000015.1, from coordinate 100,127 downwards.
TCTTGTAACTTATTTGAATTCATCTCTAAGTCCTTCCTTTTCCATCCGGATAATCCGGTCGCTGATGTGTTCCACCATAGGAATATCGTGGGAGATAATCAGCAGGGTTAGATTGCGGCGGTCCCGAAGATGCTTCAGCAGCCGAAGGATTTCCATCTGCACCGGGGCGTCCAAGGAGGACACCGGCTCGTCCGCAATCAGGAATTCCGGATCCATGGCCAGCCCTCGGGCGATGGCCGCCCGCTGCCGCTGTCCCCCGGAAACCTCATAGGGATACCGGTCCAGCAATGCCTCTTCCAGCTCCACCTGTTCTGTCAGCTCCCAGAGCTTTTCTTTTCGCCGCTCCAGCGGCATTTTCCCGATGACCAGCGGCTCCTGAACAATCTCGCCCAGGGTCATCCGTTCGTTGAAGGAGGCCACGGAATCCTGGAAGATCAGGACGGGTTTCACCGGGCGAAAGAATTCCACCTCCCCGGCGGAAGGTTTCAGTATGCCGCAAAGCACCTTAGCCAGGGTGGATTTGCCGCAGCCCGACTCGCCGATCAGGCCCAGGATTTCCCCTTCCCGGATGTCCAGACTGCAGTCCCTCAGCACCGGCCTTGGCGCTCCGGGATACCGCACCATCAGGTGATGCACCGCTGCCAGGCGCTTCCTTTCCGGCTCCGGCTTCAATGATTCCGCAGGAGCTTTCCCACGTCCCCACTCCGCACAGCGCACCAGCTTCTTCGTATAGTTCTCCTTCGGCCGCGCAAAAATATCTTCCGTGGTTCCCTGCTCCAGGATTTCCCCGTTCTTCATCACCAGCACCCGGTCCGCCAACGCCGACGCCACCGCCAGGTCGTGGGTCACAAAGAGGATGCCCTTCTGTTTCTCATCCGCCACCCGGCGAAGGAGGTCCGTTACCATCTTCGCGGTTTCCGGGTCCAAGGCAGTGGTCGGCTCATCGGCGACGATCAGAGACGGATCTCCCGCCAGCGCGATGGCCACCGCCACTCGCTGCCGCTGTCCCCCGGAAAGTTGATGGGGATATTTTTCCAGAATCTCCTCCGGCTCCTTCAGGCCCATTTCCAGAAGAAGCTCTCGGGAGCGGACTTCCAACGCGCCGGCATCCTTCATGCCAAGGTGACGGCGCATGGGTTCTTCCAGCTGCTCCCGGATTCGGTACACCGGATTCAGGGAACTCAGCGGATTCTGGAATACCAGCGACGCCGCCTTGCCCCGAATCTGCTCCATTTCCCTTTCGCTGCAAGTCCGCACATCCCGGCCGTCCAGGAGAATTCTTCCGGACAGGTACCGGGCATGGGCGGAGTGAAGCATCAGGATGGCCCGGCACAGTGCGGTTTTGCCGCAGCCGGATTCGCCCACCAGGGCCACAATCTCGCCCCGCCGAACTTCCAGATTGGCATCCCGCACCGCATGCACCGCGCCAAAGCGACCGTTAAAGCAAAGTCGGAAATCCTCCACCTTCAGAACGGTTTTATTTTTGCCCATATTCCATTCTTCCCTATTGCCGTAATCCTTTGTCATCTTCTATCGTTCCAGCTTCCAATCCGCTACGTTCCAGAAAATCCCCACGCCGTGGTGCCCAAGGACCACGTTCTTGTCCACGCCTTTTACCGCCTTGTTCACGCCGTAGTTGGCCTTGATGTAAGCGATGTAGGTGAACGGCATCTGCTCGGTCATGCGGTGGAGGAAGGTGCTGTAATACTGCTTCCGCAGGCTGTTGTCGTCGGTGGAGCGCGCCGCTTCCAGGGCCCGGTCCACATCGGCGCTTGAGTATCCGGTGTAGTTGTCTCCCGCACCGGTGGTGAACACCTTATAGGTATGGTCGTCCGCGTCAAACGGACTGCCCCATCCGATGATGCAGGCATCCTGACCGGCCCAATCCAGCTCCTTCCGGTTCTCCGCCGTGGCATGGATGCCTTCCTTCTTCAGCTGCTCCGCGCACATGTTGGCCATATCCACCCGCACCTGATCATCGGACATGGCGGCGATGGTGAACTTCAGCTCCGTGCCGTCCTTTTCGTACCAACCGTCCTTGTTTTTCTTCCAGCCGTCCTGCTCCAGCAGGGATTTCATTTTCGCCGGGTCGTAATTGAACTTCTCGATGCTGCTGTCGTTGAACGGATTCTTCTGAATCGGCGAGTAGGCAATCTCCCCCTCGCCCAGAAGCACGCTCTTCAGAATCGCCTGCCGGTCGATGCCGTAGCTGAGGATGTTCGCCAGCTCCGGATACTTCTTGAACAGCTTGCTGCCCGCAAAATTATACGCAATCGCCCGGTAGTCCGCAGTGTCCATCTCGTACACGCTGCAGTCCGAATCCTTTTTCATCAGGGCTTTGCCGTCCTTCGGAGTCAGCTGGGCCATGTCCAGGTCGCCGGATTCCAGCTGCAGGAGACGGGTGGCACTGTCCGGCACGATTTTAAAAATAATTTTCGGAATGTTGGCTTTTCCGGCATAGTATCCGTCGAACCGCTCCAGGGTGATGCTCTGTCCCTCGTCCCACTCCGTCAGCTTGTACGGTCCGGCGCCCACCGGCTTCTGATTGAACTCGTCGGTGGTGAGATCCTTCCCCTCCAGGAGGTGCTTCGGCAGGATACCGATGGTCATGTATTCCGGGAATCCCACATTCTCTTCCTTCAACTGAATCTTCACCGTGCGGGCATCCGGGCAGGAAATCTTCTTTATGTCCGCGTAGTTGGACACAATTTCCGATCCGTTCTTCTCGTCCAGGATGGATTCCAGGGTGAACTTCACGTCCGCTGAGGTCAGAGGTTCGCCGTCGTGGAAGGTCAGGTTTTTCCGCAGGCGGAATGTCCAGGTTTTGGCACCCTTGTCGTAGCTCCACTTCTCTGCCAGTCCGGGAACCACGTTGTTGTCCGCATCGTGGGCCGTCAATCCGGCAAAAATAAGCAGGTTAATCTCCCCGTGCTCGTACAATGCCGGGTTAATGGCGGTATAGTCCTGACTGCCGTACACCATGGTGTCGCCGGCCGGCTTCGACTCGCTGCCGCATCCGGCCAGAAAGGCCAATGCCAGAACCAGCAGCATGGCCGGCAGAATTCGCTTCCACTTCTTAGAAATATTTTTCATCTCGTTTTTACCTTTCGCTTACGCAGAAATAACGCCAATCTCTTGCCCGGTTTTCCCTAGAATAACTTATAAATTGCTGTGCAGCCGGGTGTTCCCCTTCCGCACCTGTTCCCCCAGCGCCGCGATGGCGATCAGTGTTCCGATCAGCACGATGCCGGGAATCAGGATGATCCACCAGCTGTCGGAGAGCAGTGCATTCCGGGAGTCGGACAGCAGGCCTCCCCAGGACACCTCCGCCACCGGGAGTCCCAATCCCATAAAGCTCAAGGTGGCCTCCGTCATCATGGCCGCGCCGATGCTGCTCACCGCCGCGTACAGCACTGCCGGCAGAAAGCCCGGCAGCAGGTGCTTCCGAAGGATGTAGCCGAAGCTGCCGCCCATCATCCGGGCCGCGGTGACGTAGTCCGTCTCCCGAATCCGCCGCACTTCGTTTCGGATGATCCGAGCCATGGCCATCCAGCCCGTCACGCCGATGGAGAGGGCCAGGGACAGGTATCCGGATTTTCCGAAAATCGCCTGGAGAAATACCACAATCAGGATCTGGGGCACGCTGAGCATCAGGTCCGCAAAACCCATGAGCCCCCGGTCCACCCACCGGCGGCTCATTCCGCTGAGGGATCCGTAGACCATGGCGATGCCGGTGCTGATGGCCGCCGCCATCAGTCCGATGCACAGGCTGGCCCGCCCGCCGTACAGAATACGGCTCAGCAGATCCCGACCCATGGAATCGGTGCCGAACAGGTGATCTGCCGAAGGGGCTTGGTTGATGGCCGGCCCCATCTCGTTTGGGCCGTAAGGTGCCAGCAGAGGCGCCAGCAGCGAAGCGATGCCCACGACAGCCAATAGAGTGATGCTCAGCCGGACGCCCGGGCCGAGGCGATTCTTTTTTTTATTCATAATCCACCTCCCGGAATTCCGCCGCATCGTCCCTCATTCTCGGATCGATGGCCGCACTGAGGACCTCTCCCAGCATGTTGCAGAAGATGACCAGGGCGCCGGTGAGCAGGGTCACCGCCATCAGCACGTTGAAATCTTTGTACAGGGCGCTTTCGAAGGCCAGGGTGCCCAGCCCCGGATAACCGAAGACCATTTCCACCACGTAGGTACCGCCCAGGATGTGGGGCACCGCCATGGTCATGGCCGGAATCATGCCCGGCAGGATGTTCTTCATGCAGTATCTTCGGAGGATTTTCTCCCGGGGAATGCCCTGGGATTTGTGCAGCAGCACGTAGTCCTTTCGGGTTTCCTCCACCAGCAGGTTCCGCACCATCAGGCCGTAGTAGCCCACGTGCTCCAGCACCAGCACGGCACATGGAAGCACCAGGTGCCATATGCGATCCGGCAGGCTGTGAGCCATACCGTAGGAATAGGCGCCGCCGGAGGGAAAGAGCCGGATTTTCACGGTGAAAAACAAAATCAGCAGCAGTCCCAGGAAGAAGGAAGGAATGTTTCCCGTCACCACGGCGATACGGGAGAGCCGGCGGTCCTTTCGGCTGCCCTCTTTCAGGGCACAGCTGCTCCCGATTCGGAAAGCCGGCAGAAAGGTCATCACGTAGGCCAGGAGTCCCAGAATGGCGGTATTTCCCGCCACGCTGCCCAGCACCGCCGTCACCGGCCGCTTGTATTTAAGGGAGATTCCCAGGTTGCCTTGGAACAGGTTCCGAAGCCACAGGCCGTACTGCACCCACAGGGACCGGTCCAGTCCCAGGTTCCGGCGCATGGCCTCTTTCTGTGCCGCACTCAGCCGGTCCACCCCGTCCCCGTACCAGGACCGCAGCGGATCTCCGGGGCACGCCCGCGCCAGAAAGAACACCACCAGCGACAGGACCAGCAGCAGGAACAAGCCCCGCACCAGACCTCCCGCCGCAGCACCGACCCGGCTCCGCCGGATGCCCGGATTCTTCTGATTTTCAATCCGGCTATTCATCCGCTTCCCCGTCTTCCCGAAGCAGCTCCTCCAGCGCTTCGCGAGCCTGTTCGTAATTCTCAAAATGCACGGTGCGGAAGCCCAGTTCCCGGGCCGCCTGAATGTTCTTCCCGTTATCGTCCACGAAGACGCACTCCTCTGCCTTCAGCTCATACTTCTCCAGCAGGATGCGGTAAATCTCCGGCTCCGGCTTGATGCGGTGCACCTGATAGGAAAACACGCCCCCATCCAGGTGCGGCAGGAAATCCAGTGTATGTGTGCTTCGCTTTCGCACATGTTCCGAATAGTTGGACAGGAACAGCACCCGGTATCCCCGAGCTTTCAGATCCTCAATCCACGGGATGGCGTACTCCTTTCGCTCCGTACAGCATCCCACCCGGTCAAAGGCGACCCGGATTTCCTTCTCCCGTTCCGGTGCCCGGGCGATGAACCGCTCCAGCACCTCTTCCTCCGACCAGATTCCCCGGTCCATCTCGTTCCAGATTCCGCTGCCGAAGGTGGCATCGGTCACCCGGGCTTCCACCTCCGGATTGCCGAACAGTCGGTGGACGTAATCCTTCCACTCGAAGCCGATCAGCACCCGCCCGATATCGAAAATAACTGTTTTTATCATATCCATCGCCTCGTTTTCTTTCCCGGTGCTTTCGCCGGCCCTATGTTACCGTTCTGCCAGGTACGCCAAAGCATGGGGAACGTAGGCCTTCACGTGAATGCCGTCCCCCTCGTATTTTTCTTCCAGCAGCTGTCCGAATTTCCGAATCTGTTCCAGAATGCCCATCTCCGAGTAGGTGAGCACCGTGTTCACGTACACCCGAGATTCCCGAACGATTCGTCCCAGCTCTTCAAACATCTCTTCCAAGCCCAGGTTCTTTTTGGCGGAAATCATCACCGATGCATCTGCCTGAAAATCCTGCCTCTTCTCTCCTTCCGGAAGCAGGTCCATCTTGTTCCACACCGTGATTACCGGTTTGCCCACCACGCCAAGTTCCTTCAGAGTGTCCAGTACCACCTTCCGGTGCAGTTCCCACTGAGGGTTGGATGCGTCGATCACGTGCATGATGATGTCTGCGTATTTTGCCTCTTCCAGCGTGCTTCGGAAGGCGTCCACTAGATGGTGTGGCAACTTGTTGATAAAACCAACGGTGTCCGTCAGCAGCACCGACTGTCCGTCCGGCAGCACCGCGGTTCGGGTGGTGGGATCCAGTGTGGCAAAAAGCTTGTTTTCCGCCAAGATGCCCGCATCCGTCACCTTGTTCAGCAGGGTGGATTTCCCCGCGTTGGTGTATCCCACGATGGCCACGGTCATGGTGGCGCTTTCGGACCGTTTTTTCCGGGTGGTTTCCCGCACCCGCTTCATATCCTCGATCTCATCAGACAGCACCTTGATGCGCTTCTGAATCACCCGGCGGTCCGTCTCCAGCTTGGTTTCGCCCGGTCCCCGAGTACCGATGCCCGCACCCAGCCGGGACATGGCTTCTCCCATTCCCCGGAGGCGAGAGGCTCGGTATCGCTGCTGGGCGATTTCCACCTGAATCTTTCCTTCCTTTGTCTTGGCGTGAGCCGCAAAGATATCCAGAATCAGCAGGGTCCGATCCAGCACCTTTGCCCCGATGGCTTCCGACAGATTTCGGAATTGGGACGGGGTCAGTTCATCGTCACAGATGATTCCGTCCGCTTCTTGCACCTCCAGCATCTCCCGAATTTCCAGGGCTTTGCCGCTGCCCACATAGGTGGCCCGCTCCGGATGGTCCAGGTTCTGCACCACCATGGAGGAAACCTCTGCGCCGTCGGTGCGCACCAGTTCCCCCAACTCCTCTAGGGATGCCCAGGCCGCCTCTTCCTCGCCGGTGGCTACCGCCACCAAAATATATTTTTCTGTCTTTTCGATTTGTTCCATATCTTATTTCCCATGTTCCGCTTCGGTGTCGGCTCTAGCCCCAGCTCTGGCCGATGCCCTTCTCCACCGCTTTATCGTAAATGACCTTTGCCGCCACCAGATCCAGAGCCGCAATGCCCACGTTCTCAAAGACGATGATCTCGTCGTCGTTCTCTCTGCCGGCCACGGTGCCGTTAATCACGTCTCCCAGGCTTCCCAGCACGTCGCTTTCGGAAATGATGCCCTCTCGAATCGGAATCAGCAGGTCCCCGCTTTCCGCCATCACCGCGTCTTTGGAGTCGCAGATAATCTTAGCGGTTCTCGGCAGCACCGCCGGATCCAGCTCGTGCTTGTGCGGTTCGTAGGTGCCCACGCAGCTGATGGTGCAGCCCGGTTTTACCTTGGTGCCGTCGAATACCGGCTCCGAAGATCCCGTTACCGTAATCAGCAGGTCCGCATCTTCCACCGCTTCGTCGGCGCTGTCCGCCGCATAGATTCGGGTGCCGAATTCCTTCAGTTCCTCCTGCATCTCCGCCGCAAAAGCCTCCCGCTTCTCCTTGTTCCGGCTGTACACGGCCACCTCTTCCAACTTTCTTGCCGTCAGCATGGCTTCCAGCTGGCAAGCCGCCTGTCCGCCGGTGCCGATCATGGCCCCCTTGCGGCACGCCTTCTTTCCCAGAATATCGAAAGCGGCTCCCGATGCCGCACCGGTGCGGGCTTCCGTCACGTATGTGCCGTCCAGGATGGCGCGGATGTATCCCGTCTTACCGTCGATGAGCAGCACCTGCGCCGGAGAGGTCTTCAGCCCCTGTTCCGGGTTGTGGGGAAAAATATCCACCACCTTCAGTGCCGCCGCATCCAGTCCCGGTGCGTAGGCCGGCATGAACACAAAGGATCCGTCATATTTTCCCGGAATTACCGTGCGCAGCGGATTCTCCACTTCTCCGTCCACCACGCTCTTGTAGGCCACCTTGTTGCCCTCGATGATATCTGCCATGGTTACGACTTTGCGAATGTCTTCTTTCGATAGTAACAGCATTTTCTTTTCCTCCTATAAAACCATATTTCGTTACGCCGGCCTCTGCCGGTTTTCCATCGCTTGAACCGCTGCTTTGGCCGCGGCGGTGGCATCGTCCGTATAGATATCCGCGCCGATGCTGTCGCAGAAATCCTGAGTCACCGGGGCGCCGCCTACCATGATGGTCACATCCTCTCGGATACCCGCTGCCTTGCAGCCTTCCACCACCTTCCGCATCTCTTCGATGGTGGTGGTGAGGAGCGCGGAGCAGCAGATGATATCGCACTTCTCTTCCTTGGCGGTGCGGACGAAGGTCTCTGCCGGCACATCGCTTCCCAGGTCAATCACGTCAAAGCCGTTTCCTTCCAGCATGATTTTCACCAAGTTCTTCCCGATGTCGTGCATATCCCCCTGCACCGTGCCGATGCACACTCTACCCAAGGATGCGCTTGCATCGGCTACCAGCATGGGTTTCAGCAAGTTCAGTGCTGTGGTCATGCATTTTGCCGACATCAGCATTTCCGGGACGAACACCTCTCCCCGGGAGAAGGCATTGCCCACTTCCGTCATTCCGGTAATCAATCCCTTGTTCAGAATTTCCTGAGGCGCATATCCCGCATCCAGGGCTTCCCGGCACACCTTCTCCATCCGGTTCCGGTTTCCCTTCATCAGCACGTCCGCCACCTTTCCCAGCGGGCTCTTCCGAACACTGTCGGACACCTTCTGTTCCCCGTGAGATGCGGATTTATTTTTGCCCGTGGAAAGGGCATATTTCTTTTCCGTCACCGGATAGTTGTAGTGCCGGAAGTGAAGCTCATTGTTGTACCGGGCGATTTCCTCGTCGATAATCGGATCCACGTGTTTGAAAATGGTGCCGCTCAGCCCGTATGTGATGGATGGGATGAAGTGCTCCAGGGATCCGTTCTGCTTCAGCATCTTGCGCATGTATTCCCGAATTTCCTCTTCCGTGGCATCGCTCCGGTCAATCTCGGCGCCCACGCCGCCCATGACGATCATTCGGCCGTCTAGGTGGCGCACCACTTCCGGGATGTTGTTCTCCGGCAGGATTCCCTGCCAGCACTGAATGCCGATTTCCACCATATCATCCAGAATCGGCACCAGATAGGAATCGGAGTGGTGGATGGCGATGCATCCCGCATCCCGAATCTCTCCGTAGAACTTCCGATACGGTTCCTTAAAGAATTCCCGCCAGATTTCCGGCTTCATGAACAGCTGGTTTTTCGCACCCCAGTCGTCGTGGGAGAAGATGACGTCCGGCTGCAATCCCTTAATCAGCATCCGAACATATTCCAGGCGGTAACTGAGGATGTAGTCAATCAACTCGTGCATCTCCTTCGGGTGCTCGTAGAAATTGGTCAGGGTGTCTTCGAACCCCATCAGGAAGTGGCATTGTTCGAAGATACCGGTTCCCATAAAACCCGCCAGGAGACGCCGATCGCCCGCTTTTTCTCTCTGGGCCTTCCGGTATTCCTCCCAGCCCTCCTGGCAGTTGTTTTTAATATCCGGTGCGTGGACCACCTCTTTCCATCGGGTAATGTCCTTCAGCACCGTGGCTTCCTCCGAGTGATACGGGATGGTGCCCGGCGCATCTTCCGGGAAAAGAATGGTCACGCCCCAGCGGTCGATGGTCCGAGATCCCCGAACCTGACCGGCCCGAAGGTACCGGCTCACCGGATCCCCCAGCGCCATCTGCAGAGCTTCATACTGGTTCAGCAGGCGCTCCGGCCGCCCCTCTTTCTTCAACAGTTCCAGAAATATTTCTTTTGGTGTCATTTTGCGTTCTCCTTTGTCCCTAAAACAATCCCTTTTCTAGTCAATCAGTACCGCAGCGGAATAGGTGATGGTACCCGGCCCGTAGTCGTACCGAAGCCCGGAGGCTTTTGCCACATCATTTACCAGCAAGCCGTAGCCCTCCATGGAAGTGAACATTTCCTCCGGATGGCGGCAGGGCCGGTCCGGATAGGTGCACTTTCGACACAGGGTACAGGCCCCCGTTCCCATGGGGAGGCAGTCCGGATATCCGTAACGAATCTGCCGCACCAAAGTGGCAAACCGTTCCTTGTGGCGTTTCTCTGCCTGTAAAATTCCCTCGCTGTCAAAGTCGTGGGCCATCTGCCCCGTGGTCTGTACCAGGATCCCCCGATGATACTTCTCCGTGCGCCGACGGCTGCGTTCCAGATCCCCCACCGCCGGCGGGCAGCTCCACCGGGTGCCGTAGGCCCGGCAGCGTCCGCTTGAACACATATCCCGCACCTCCGGCCGGAAGTCCAGCGCCCCCATATTCAGTTCTCCGGCGTGGTCGAATCCTACCTCCAGTGCCAGCTCGATGAGCTCCTCTGTTTTCATTTCCCTACCCCCTCGGTATAATGATTCATTATACCATTTTTGATATTTTCTTGACACCTCCAAAACCCTCTGCCTATAATATTAAGAAAAGATTTTATAGGGACAAAGAGACAAGCATAAAGGAGCATATTATGGAACTTCATTTTCCGATTCTGCTGGACGGCGCCACGGGGACCGAGCTTCAAAAACGGGGCTACCGGGGCGGCATCAGCGCGGAGCAGTGGGTGCTGGAGCACCCGGATGCCATTACGGATTTGCACAACAACTACATCGAAGCCGGAAGCGACGTGCTGTACGCCCCTACTTTTGGGGCCAACCGGGTCAAGCTGGAGGAGTACGGCGTCTTCAATCAGGTGCCGGAGTACAATCGACGTCTGGCAAAAATAGCATTGGATAATGCCGAGGGGCGCGCGCTGGTGGCGGGGGATATCTCCCAGACCGGCAAATTTCTAAAGCCTATCGGAAACACCACCTTCCGAGAGATGCTGGAAATCTACCGGGAGCAGGCGGAAGCCCTGGAGGAAGCCGGGGTGGACCTGTACGCCGTGGAGACCATGACCAACCTGGCGGAAGCCCGGGCGGCGGTGCTGGCCATCCGGCAAATTTCCGATAAACCCATCATGGTATGTTTTACCTGTGAGGCCAACGGACGCACGATGATGGGCAACGATATTGCGGCAGCGCTGGTAATCCTGCAGAACATGGGCATCGATGCCTTCGGGCTGAACTGCTCCACGGGGCCGGATCAGATGCTGCCCCACATTCAGCGGCTGCAGAAGTACGCGGAGGTGCCTCTTATCGCCAAGCCCAATGCGGGCATGCCAAAGACGAAGAACGGGGAGACCTACTACGACTGCGGTCCGGAGGAACTGGCGTCCTACGTGAAGGATCTGGCGGCCGCCGGCGTAGGCATTTTCGGGAGCTGCTGCGGCTCCACGGAGGAGCACATTCGGGCGATTCACCGAGAGCTTCAGAATGTGGAATTCCTTCCGCCTCACCCGGATTTTCAGGGCAAAATCCCTCTGGCGACGGAGAAGAATCTCTACCTCCTGCCGACGGATCTCGAAATCGGCAAAATCTATCCTTGCGATGAGCACCTGGAGGATTCCTGCGAGGAGGCAGAGGAGGACGACGAGGCTCTCTTCATGACGATTGAACTGAAAGCGGAGGAGGAGCTGGATCACCTGGAGGACTTCCAATACGCCATCTCGCTGCCGCTGTGCATTCTTTGCAATGATGCGTCCCTTCTGGAGCAGGCGCTGGAAATTTATCAGGGCCGGGTCCTCTATGCCGGCGATCTGCCGGAGGAGGAGCTTCTGCCGCTGGCCAACCGCTACGGACTGGTAATCTAGGGGGCTTGCCGGACGAGCGGGCCGCGGCGAATTTGTTTTTATCGCTTGACAAGGTTTTGCGCCGGTGCTAAAATCAATGATTATAAAAATAAAACGATGACGAGGACAGTACGCTTGTCGGGAGAATCTTACAGAGAGGGATAGCCGGTGAAATTATCCCAGATTCGGACTTGCGGAACACCACCTCCGAGTGGCACTAATCCTGCCCGCCGGCCGCGTGAAAAGCCATAATGAGTGCCGGGATTTTCCCGGAAGATGGGTGGAACCACGAATACGAAATGTATGCGTCCCTTCTGACAGTATATCTGCGGAAGGGACTTTTTTGTACCTTCCGTTTCAAGAAGGAGGAAACCAAATGATTATTACTTTGAAAGACGGAAGTACCCGTGAATACGGAGAACCGATGTCCATCTACGATATCGCGAAGGATATCAGCGAGGGTCTGGCCCGTGTTGCCTGCGTGGGCGAGGTGAACGGTGAGGTGAAGGACCTGCGTACCGTAATCGACAGCGACTGTGAGCTGAACATTCTCACTTTCGATTCCGATGCGGGCAAACACGCATATCGCCACACCTGTTCTCACGTTCTGGCGGAGGCGGTGCTGAACCTGTACCCAGAGGCAAAGCTGGCCATCGGACCTTCCATCGACACCGGATTCTACTATGACTTCGACATGCCGCCGCTGACCCGGGAGGATCTGGACAAGATCGAGAAGGAGATGAAGAAGATCATCAAGAAGGGCGACCGTCTGGAGTACTTTACACTGCCGAGGGAAGAGGCGATTCAGATGATGAAGGATCGGGAAGAGCCGTACAAGGTGGAGCTGATTGAGGATCTGCCGGAGGGCGAGACCATTTCCTTCTACCAGCAGGGTGATTTCATCGAACTGTGTGCGGGTCCGCACCTGATGAGCACCAAGCAGATCAAGGCGTTCAAGCTGACTTCTTCTTCCGGTGCATACTGGAGAGGGGACGAGCACAACAAGATGCTCACCAGAATCTACGGAACCGCGTACACCAAGAAGGCGGACCTGGAAGAGTATCTGGAGTACCTGGCAGATATCAAAAACAGAGACCACAACCGTCTGGGCCGTGAGATGGACCTGTTCACTACGGTGGATGTAGTGGGTCAGGGCCTGCCGCTGTTCATGCCGAACGGTACCAAAATGATTCAGAAGCTGCAACGCTGGATTGAGGATCTGGAGGATTACGAGTGGGGCTATGTTCGTACCCGTACTCCGCTGATGGCGAAGTCCACCCTGTACAAAATCTCGGACCACTGGTACCACTATAAGGACGGTATGTTCCTACTGGGCTACGATAACCTGGAGGATTTGAACAATGCGGAGGACGCTTCCCGTGAGATTCACGGTGTTCAGGACCTGAAGATGATTGAAAACGATGCGGACAGCGATGTATACGCACTGCGTCCGATGACCTGCCCGTTCCAGTACTATGTGTACAAGGCGCGTCAGAAGAGTTACCGCGATCTGCCTTACAGAATGGCGGAGACTTCCACTCTGTTCCGTAACGAGGATTCCGGCGAGATGCACGGACTGACCCGCGTTCGTCAGTTCACTATTTCCGAGGGTCACCTGGTGTGCACTCCGGAGCAGATTGACGAGGAGTTCAAGAACTGCGTTCGCCTGGCAAAATATTGCCTCACCACTTTGGGTTTGGAGGAAGATGTAACCTATCGGATGTCCAAGTGGGATCCGGAGAACTCCGAGAAGTATCTGGGAACTGCGGAGGATTGGAACCGCGTAGAGGATGCCATGAGAACCATCCTGGATGAAATCGGTCTGGACTACACCGAGGCGACCGGCGAGGCAGCGTTCTACGGTCCAAAGCTGGACATTCAGGCCAAGAACGTATACGGCAAGGAAGACACCATGATCACCATTCAGCTGGATATGTTCCTGGCAGAACGCTACGATATGTACTACATCGATAAGGACGGTTCCAAGAAGCGCCCGTACATCATCCACCGTACTTCCATTGGTTGCTACGAGAGAACACTGGCATGGCTCATTGAAAAATATGCGGGCAACTTCCCGACATGGCTCTGTCCGGAACAGGTTCGCATCCTGCCGATTTCCGACAAGTACGATGACTATGCGGAAAAGGTATTCCGTGAACTCCGTCGTAACGGCGTCGATGTTCACGTGGATCACAGCACGGAACGTATCGGCTATAAGATCCGTAAGGCACAGATGGAAAAGATTCCGTACATGCTGGTTCTGGGTGCCAAGGAAGAGGAAGAAAATGCCGTTTCCGTTCGTTCCAGATTCGCCGGTGACGAAGGCAGCAAGCCGCTGTCCGAATTCGTCCGCCAGATTGTGGAAGAGATTGAGACAAAGGCGATCCGGAAGAAAGAAGTAGAAGAAAAATAAGAAACGGGACTGTAAAATAAGTCCGCAAATAAAGAAGCGCCAGTTCCGGCGAATGCCGGTTCTGGCGTTTCTTTGTACTAATCTTTCTGTTGATGATTGGTTATGCATGTTTATTGTAAAATATATTACTGTTCTACCTTCTTTCTCCGCGCAAACAACCATGCACACAAACCAACGAATACGCTTGTAGCCCCGATTAATATTGGCCACACCGGGATTGGACAGACGCCTTCACGAATGAGGTGGAGTCCCCGGTATAGTGTGTACACTCCAAAGATGGAGAATATTACGAATGCAAGACTGTTCAGAAGTCCGTCCGGCGTCTTGCTTTTCAGCAGATATCCCACCATCATCCCCAGGATATCCGCTGCGAACAATCCAAGAGAACAAGCAAGCCAAACGATAAACGCCGCACTCATTCCCTCATTTGCACCAAAGGTGATGGCAGTAAGCTGCGTCTTGTCTCCCAGCTCGGCCACAAAGAATGTGCAAAAGACAGCCAGTGGCGCGAACTGAATTCCGGATTTCGCATTTTCTTCCTCTTCATCCTCATCCCCCGCAATGGTAGATGCAGCGAAATAGAGAAATGCCAGTGCAGCAACAATCTTAATGACCCAATCTGGGATAAATTCACTCACCAGTCCACCTGCCAGCACTGCAAGTCCATTAAGCACGAGAATCGCCACCGCAGTTCCCAGTATAATGTCCTTTAATTTGTACTTCGAGGCAAGCGCAATCAGCATCAGCTGCGTCTTATCCCCCATCTCTGCAATGAATTCCGTCAAAAAAATTTTAAAGAATAACACCATTCATTCTCCTTCAAAAAACACAAATGCTCGAATCCGAGAATCCGAGCATTTGTGCGTTCTTTATATTTGCCTTAAGTTAAAGTCTTACAACTAGTCTTTAAATTAACCCCAGAAGCTTGTGAGCTGTCCATAAACTACCATTGCCAGGAAGATCGGTCCAACCCACTTGATGCAGAAGTTGTAGAAGCCTCTGGACTTGAACTTTCTGGTTCCGCCATTGCTGATTTCATCATCCAGATATCCAGGTACAAACCAGCCAAGCAGGATTGTCATGATGAGACCGGTCAGCGGCATCAGGATACCTTCTGCGATGCAGTCCCATACGTCCAGTACATCCGGCTGTCTGAACAGGCCGCGGAATGCTACGAAGAATGCATTCTGGCTTGTGCCCAGTCCGTCAGCTGTGGTCAAGAAGTTACCAATCCATGCCATGATTGCCATGACAACGGTAACCTTTACTCTGTTTGCGCTCTTTCCGGCCTTCACTCTGGAGTCCAAGATTGCGGAAATACCGGCTTCCATCATTCCGATGGAAGAAGACAGTGCTGCGAAGAATACCAGCAGCCAGAACAGCAGCTGGAAGATCTTTCCGGCAGTGCCCATGGATGTGAATACGGTTGTCATCGATACGAACAGCAGTCCAGGTCCTGCGGATGGCTCCAGACCGAATGCGAATACAGCCGGGAAGATAGCTACGCCAGCCAGAACCGCTACCAAGGAGTCACCAAAGGTGATGATTGCTGCGTTGGATTCCAAGTTCTCCTTCTTATCCAGGTAAGAACCGTAAGCAATGATACAACCGGACGACAGGGAGAGCGAGAAGAAGCACTGTCCACCTGCCGAAGAGAGTACACTGAAGAATCCCTTTGCACTTCCCCAAGCGCTCAGATCCGGGCTGAACAGGAACTTCAGTCCAGGGCCTGCGCCAGGCAGTGTGCAAGATCTTACTACTACGATGAGCAGCATGAAGAACAGCAACGGCATTGCTACCTTACAGAACTTCTCGATACCGCCGGATACACCACCGAATACGATAACCATCGTCAGGAGCAGGAATCCTGTCATCCATGCAACGGAGTTTCCGGTGTTGGTCAGCAGTCCGCCGAACTGTGCGCCCGGATCTGCAGTGTTCAGAACACCCTTACCGAAGAGCGCCAGAATGGAGTCTCCCAGGTACTTAGTGATGAATCCACCGAATGTGCAGTAGAAGCAAATCAAGAGCCAAGGAACGATGGTCTGCAGAACACCGTTGAAGGTGAATCTGTGATCGGCTTCCTTGTAAGCCTCGATTGCCGCCTTCTGAGTCTTACGACCGAGAGCCATCTCGGAGAGCATCAGAGGGTAACCGGTTACAATTGCCAGAATTACGTACAAGAGCAGGAAAGCGAATCCGCCGTTCATACCCATCTTGTAAGGGAAGGACCACAGGTTACCAAGACCTACGGCCGATCCAAGTGCTGCCATCAAGAATCCAAAATTGGAATTAAATTGGCCTTTTTGGTTTTCTTGTTCCATTTCAATACCTCCATACAAAAATGAAAACGACACATATAAGAACTCTGTATAAGACATTATACCTTTCGGACTAAATCGGAATAATCACTCTATTGGTTAATCCGCCCTATACAATTTATGCTCAAAGTATATCACCTGTTCTTCACATTCGCAACATATATTCTGTATATTTAGTTAAAGCGAGAAAACTTTTTACAATTTTTAATACTGGCGGAAACCTATTGAACAATAGGGTTTTAGAAATTTGTACGATTTTAAAAGCAAAATTTCGTTATTTTATTGTCGTACTTTTTTAAAACCGCTATATATTGTGTTTTCTTTTCATTTTTAAATCAATATAAACGCTCATATTTGCCTGATTGTTGATTAATTATCCATTCAACCAATTTTTAGTATAAATTGAAAATTTTTTCCAGCCCACTTTTCAACTGTTCTTTTTTGCTATCATGTTTTTTTATACCGACTTCGGTATAATCATTGGTCTATCACTGCGGGAAAATGCGGCCAACACTGCGTATAACAGAAAAACACCGCCTCCGAAACCGAGACGGTGTTTCCCTTATATAATATAGAAATTAGTGTTTTAAGTGTTTTTATTCTGCTTCCAGCTTCTTACCGGCCTTCAGTTCCTTTCCGGAGAACAAAGCAGCATCTTTCTTCCAGAATCCACCCAGACCGCAGCCGATCAGTGCCGGGATGACCCAGCCCAATCCGAAGGATGCGAACGGAAGGTTGTCGATGAACGCAATCGGATGTCCGGAGGTGCTGATGGTGCTCAGGATGCTGGTAATCAGCGCCACATAGGTTCCCACACAGATGACGTGATCGTTATCCGTAATTTTTTCCACATAGGCACCCAGTACCAGTACGATCAGCGGCGGGTACAGAATGTTCAGCACTGGTCCCGCGATGGCGATGATCTGGCTCAGTCCGAAGTTGGACATGGCGTAGCTGATGGCAATCAGAGCGATTACAATCTGCTTATACTTCAGCTTTCCGTGGGTCAGCTCTTCAAAGTAGTCTCCTACGATGGAGCTGAGTCCTAGTGCGGTGGTGACGCAAGCCAGGATTACGATGGTCGCCAGGGCGTATACGCCGTATTTTCCCATCAAGTGGTAGGTAATCGCTACCAGCAGGCCGGCCTGGTCCAGTCCGGCATATTCCGGAATACCGGATGCGGTGGAGCCCAGATACGTCAGTCCGCCATACACGATGGCCAGCAGCGCTGCGGAAATGAGATCCGCGCCGACGATCATCTTTTTAACGTCTTCGTGTTCCTTGTAGCCATAGTTGTACGCAGCGGTAATCAGCATGATGGTAATCAGCACGCCGCCGATTCCGTCCAGTGTCTGATATCCGTTCTGAATGCCGGATGCGATAGGAACAATTTCCTCCGGGGAAACGGAAGCGCCCAGCGGATTGATGATTCCGATGACAATCAGGAGAATCATCACCGCAAGCAGACATGGGGTGAGGTAATTACCGATAATGTCTACTACTTTCGATGGGCGGATAACCAGACCCAACGTAATCAGGAAGAACACCAGTCCGTAGAGCCACAGCGGAACGCTTGGCGCGATGGTCTTGAATCCCAGCTCATAGCTGGTAGCCGCGGTTCGCGGAATGCACACGCACGGTCCCAGACAGAGCATGATGGTGGTAAGCAGTACCTTTCCCGGCTTCGCTCCCATCTTGCCAACCACTCCGTCTACGTTCCCTTTTCGGTTCAGCACTACCGACGCAATCGCAATTGCTGCCAGTCCCACGTCCATGATGAAGAATCCCATGAATCCGCTGATCCAGCTGCTTCCCGTTTCTCTTCCCAGAAACGGCGGGAAAATCAGATTTCCCGCACCGAACTGTGCGGCAAACAATGCAAGTCCCATACACAGGGTTGCAGAGAACTTACTTCTTTTCTTTTCCATTTTTTCACCTTACCTATTAATACATATAACCAATACGCACCTACTCTACCATGAAGAAATGCGTTTTAAAAAAGAATTCTTTTCATCTTGCAAGCACTTTTTTTCATGTTTTGACATACTAAACCAATTTATTCTATTGTTTATTATTTTTTATCCGTTATAATAAGAATGAGAGGTAAAGGTTATGGATATTCAAAAATTAGACTATTTTTTGACAGCAGCAGATACCGGGAATTTTACCCAAGCTGCCGACCAATGCAGAATTGCGCAGACAACCATGAGCAAGTACATTGCCCAACTGGAGAGCGAATTCAATTGCAAGCTGTTCTACCGAACCAATAAGGGCTGTGAGCTCACCGACCAGGGACAAATTTTCTACGAAAAGGCGCTGGTCATGAAAAAAGATTATGCCAACCTGGTGGCCGCCCTGAAGCAGGATCATTCACGGGATTTGAACCTGGGGCTGGACGGTTCTCATTTCTACGTATCCCTCTTTACGGATTTTCAAACCGCCTATCGGGACGTAAACCTGAAAGCCGCCTTCGGCAGTGAAAAGGAATTGGTAAGCGATCTGGTACACCAGCGACTCCACGCCATCGTCATGCCGGACAACATCAGCGAAAAAGTTCGCTCCTATCCGGAAATCCGCAGCATCGACATTCTAAAGGCCCTGGACTACCTGGTTTTTCCGCCGAATACGGTACGCCACTTCGGTTCCATCGAGAAGGCGATTGAGAACCTTCCCCTGATTACCAAATCCGTGGATGAAGAGTATTACGAATACTGCCGCACCAATCTTCACAAAAAATACGGCACAACCTTCCACGAAGTTCGGGTCGCCCGCAGTCAGGATGTACAGACCATGATGCTGGCTCTGTCCCAAGGTTTTGCCATCCTTCCCCTTTCGGAAGTCGACGCAGACAGCGACTTTGAATGTTTCCCGCTGGGAGAAGAATTCGTGGAAATGCTTCAGCTCTTCTACAGCACCAAATACATGAACGACCCTCTGCGGAAGCTCATCGAATTCATCAACCAGCACGGCATCGTCACCTGTTAATTCATCTCATAAAAAAACCGGCAGGCGCTCCACTTTCGTGAAGTGCCTGCCTTTTCGTTTTGCATCCATTTCCGGGGGGACCGGAAATCGGGTTCGTCAATGGCCGAGGAAAAACTCTTTTTATAAACTTTTAGTCGAGATTCACATTTGCCTTCAGATTTTCAACCTTCTTGCTCTGCGGCTTCGGAAGGAATGCGCCTACCACGCATCCGATTACAGCCGGAAAAATCCAGCCCAGACCATCTGCCGCGAACGGCAGCTTTGCAGCCATGTCGGAGATTGCGCCCATCGGCAGGGTTCCCGCCAGGCTGGCCAGCAGGGATACATATGCACCCACGCATGCAGCCATATCGTTCTTTACCACCTTCTCCAGCAGCGTCATTACTACCAGAACGATCAACGGCGGATACAGGATGGACAGAATCGGTCCTGCCAGCGCGATGATGTTGCTCAGTCCGAAGTTGGAGAGAATATAGCTGAATACAATAACTGCGACAACGGTGTGCTTATACTGCATCTTTCCGTCGGTGAGATCCTTGAAGTAATCACCTACTACTGCGGAAAGTCCGATTGCGGTGGTCAAGCAAGCCATCAGTACGATGATGGTCAGCGCGATTACGCCATAGCTGCCCAGCAGTTTGTTGGTGATTGCCATCAGCAGCGGAGCCTGCTCCAAATTCTTATATTCTGCGATACCGGAAATGGTGGAACCCAGATAGGTCAGTCCGCCGTATACCAGAGCCAGTAAAGTTCCGGAAATCACTGCAGAACCGCTGACAGTCTGACGAATTTCATCCTTTGTGGTATATCCGTAAGCACATGCCGCAGTAATCATCATCAGTGTCTGCGGAACGCCGCCGATACCGTCCAATGTCTGGTATCCGTTTACGATACCGTCGTGCATCGGGGATGCGTTTGCCAAGATTGCGGCCTCGTCAATCGGATTCACGATACCGATCACGATCAGCAGTACCATTACTGCCAGCAGAATCGGTGTGAGATAGTTTCCGATAATATCTACTACTTTTGTCGGGCGGATTACCAGAAGCAGTGCGATTCCGTAGAAAATAGCACCGAATGCCCACTGCGGAAGTCCCGGAATCAGCAGCTTAACGCCCATTTCATAGGTGGTTGCTGCTGTACGCGGAATTGCGATCAGCGGTCCCAGGCAGATGATGATAGCGGTTACCATCGCTTTTCCCGGGATACGGCCCATTTTGCCCATAACGCCGTCAACGCCGCCCTTCTTGTTGGATACGGTTGCAATAATCGCTGCTACCGCCAGACCAACGTCCATCAGAAAGAAGCCGATGAATCCAACGAACCAGGAAGAACCGGTGTCTCTTCCCAGGAACGGCGGGAAAATCAGATTTCCGGCACCGAACTGTGTTGCAAACAGCGCCAGACCCATGATGATAATGGCGGAACGCTTGCTTCTTGTCTTACCATTCTGTTCCATAATTTCAATACCTCTCATACTTTTCATCCCCGCTTCTCCGGGGATGTACCTAAAGCACTCTTTCCTTACGGTACAGATGTTAACATATTCACAATTCCTTGAAAAACGAATTATTCCTATGGGTATAGCACTTTTTTTCATGTCGCCCGATGTTATGTGTTCGTTTTGTAAAAATATTCTTTCCGCTATTCCTATATTCTACCGATACCCTCCATTCCGCACGGTGGGCTATTCGTAGCGGTCCTCCGAATCTGCTTTTACCAGGTCGTAAATCAGTGGGTCTCGAATCAGATGCCGCCACACCGTAGTGGTGGCCTTCACAAAATCATCATTCAGCGGAAGGGTCTCTTCAATCAGCGGACAGGCGTACGGTACCTCCGTATCATCATAAATCATGATGAGCTCGCCCTCCTCCGTCAAATGGGGCAGCAGCGGAAAGGTCCGGCACTGAATGGGCCGCAGCGCTCTTTGGCAGTGAGGGGGATTCATGCAGTGCAAAAAGAACACCTTCCCCTTCCAGGATTCCGGGAATTCGAACTCTTCTGTGGATTCTTCCGTCCACCGATAGCCCTCGCCTTCCCGGCGGTGGATTTTGTCCTCCCCCGGCAGCAGGTAGATGCCCATTTCCATATCCGGCTCCGATTCCACCATACAACATGCGGCACCGCAAAGGGTGCCGCAGTCGTAATCCACCGGAGATACCCGGTCCAGTAACCGATATATTGCGCGATAGGTGCGCTTCCTAATTGTGGATTTAATCAATTCTATTATTCCTCATCCTCATCGTCGTCGTCAAAATCCAGCTGAGCGTCGAAGAAGCAAACAATGTCTTCCACCACTTCATCTTTCAGATCTTCGTAGTTGTGGATTTCGTGGCGGTAACCCGGATACAGTTTCGTCTCTACGGCATGTCCGCTTTCCGCCAGCCAGTTGGATACCTGATATACCCCTTCGCCATACTGTCCCACCGGATCCTGGTCGCCGGCAATATTGAAGATTGGGAGTTCGGTCGGAACATTTTTCGCCCAGTCCGCTCCGGTGATGGCGGTAATCATCTGACAGAAGTACAAGAAGGATCGATTGGTGGTCGGCTTTGTGAAGGCGTCAAATGGGTCGTGGGCGTGGTCGTACTGAACGCACGGATCCGAGCAGATCCACTCGTTGCCCAGCTTGATCTCTTCATCGCAGCGTCCGAACATCCAGCCCATCACCACATTCGGTGCCTCGGTGGCCGGATCCTCTCCGTGACCGGCTGCCACTTCTTTTTCCAGGAGATCGATTCCTTCTTCTACGTGCGGGAATACGCCGCTGGTGCCGCAAAGGGTTACGCCGGTAAGTTCATCGCCGTATTTGGTGATGTAATCTCGCGCGATGAAGGAACCCATACTGTGGCCGAACATGAAGTACGGAAGATTCGGATACATTTCCTTGACCAGGGTGGTGAGCGTGTGCTCGTCCTCCATCATGGTGCGGAAACCCTTGTCGCCCCAATCGCCCCAGGTGTCGTTCACCATGGCGGTTTTGCCGTGACCTACGTGATCATCGGCCGCGACGATATAGCCGGCCTCCATAAAATTCACGATCATATGGAAATATCTTCTGGAATGCTCTCCGAAGCCGTGCACCAGCTGAATGATTCCGCATGGCTCTGTTGCCGGAACGTAAATCCAGCCTTGCACATCATCTCTCTCATTAAAGGATTTAAAACTTACTTCATGTAACATCGTACACCTCCCGACACGGGGCTTTCACCCGGTCTGTTTTTTTATAGAGCAATCCGGACACGGCATCTTTCGATCGTGTCCGGATTAAAATCGATTAAAGCACAGATGTGCTGTCAGTTCTTATTTGTCGTATTCGTTCATCCACTTGATCAGCTCAACGCAGTAATCATCGTGTCTGTCTACGAATGTGGTGTGTCTTGCATTTTCCCAGAGAATCCACTTGGTGTGCTGGATTCCGTCTGCCATGGTCTTTGCAACCAGCGGGGAGCACAAATCGGAGATACCGCTCATGATCAGGGACGGTACTTCGATTTCAGGCAGTCTGTCGATATACTCGAAGTCTCTCAGTGTACCGGACGGTACGAATTCGTTCGGGCCCCATCCATACAGATATGCTTCGCCGCCGCTCTTCTTTGCTCTGGTGCAGCACTCCGGAAGATCTTCTCTCCAGTATGTGCAGTATCTGTCCATATAGTGATCTACTGCCTTCAGATAATCTTCGCCGGTGAAGTCTTCGGTTTCCAGTGCGTGGTTGATGGCTTTCTGATCTGCCTCATCCATCATCTTAATTCTTCTCATACCTTCCTTTGCCCACAGGCTGCTGCTTGGGTGACCGGAGGAGATGATGAAGGATTTTACGCCCTTTGCACCACGCTCAATTGCGTATGCAATCTGCATCATACCACCCCAAGACTGACCGATGATGTGGCACTTATCCAGACCCAGATGCTCTCTCAGAGCATCCAGCTCGTCCAGCCACAAATCCTGTGTCCACATTTCAGGATGTCCGTCCAGGTAAGAATTTCCGCAGCCAAGCTGGTCGTACATTACGATCATACGATCATCATCGTCTGCTACGTTGTCCAGTACTTCGAAGTAGTTGTGGGTGGATCCCGGACCACCGTGCAGGCAGATCAGCGGAGCCTTTCCGTTGTCCTTCTGCTCACCAACGATTCTGTAATACGTCTGATAACCTCTGAACGGCATGTAACCTTCTGTAATCTTTGCCATTTTTTTAACTCTCCTTTGTAAATAAAATGCCGCAGCCCGCAGACCGCGGCACCCTTATCATTTCCGTTTTATTCCCTCGGAAGTGTCTGCCGAGGCGAACTTTGTTTTATGAACAATTATTCTCCGTCCGGAACAACGATGATTTCATCCTTCGGATACTCGTTGAGCACTTCGCAGCCATCTTCGGTGATGTACAGGATGTCCTCGATTCTTACGCCGATGCCCTCGTCATAGAGATAGATTCCCGGCTCAACGGAGAAGCACTGTCCCGGTACGATGATTTCGTCATTAGCCAGGGATACGTCACCAACCTCGTGGTCTTCCAGACCGATGGAGTGACCTGTTCTGTGTGTGAAGTATTCACCAAAGCCCTGCTCGGTGATGTAATCTCTTGCAGCCTTATCTACGTCGCTCATCTTGTTGCCCGGCTTTGCTGCTGCAATACCTCTCTTGTTGGCTTCCAGAACGATGTTGTAAATCTGCTTCTGTCTCTCGCTTACTTCGCCGATGAATACGGTTCTGGTGATGTCGGAAGCATAACCCTTCCACATTCCGCCGATGTCCAGGACAACGGAGTCGCCGTGCTTACCCTTGCTGTTGTCGGTGATGTGGTGCGGATCTGCGCCGCCCTTACCGTATGCAGTGATCGGGTCGAAGGACATGCCGCTAAAACCAACTTCCTTGCACAGTTCTGCAGTCTTCTGGTTCAGCTCGATTTCAGTGAGGCCCTTTGCAACCCATGGAATCAGTTTATCCATAACCTGATCGATCTTCAGAGCGGATTCCTTCATGATCTTGTGCTCATCTTCACCCTTAACCTGTCTAACTTTATCAATTACGCATGCGTTGTTTACGAAGGAGCTGCCTGCGCCCAGTTCCTGAAGTCTCAGAACGAATCTTGCCGGCCAAGTCTTGTCGATACCCATTGTCTTCTCTTTGTCGACGAAACGGGACAGAATCTCTACGCCGTCCTCCACGTCATCGTAATAGGTAATCTCCACGCCAAGGTCTTCCACCTGTGGGAACAGCTTGTTCAGTACGAAGTGAACGGTACCGTCAACATTGATGTACAGCGCACCCATTCTTTCGCCGAAAACAAATGTCTTGTCCAGCAGGTAGTACAGTGCGTACTGGTCGGAAACGAGCATCTGAGGGATGTCTTTTTCCTTCATCTTGGCAATGGTTCTCTCCAAACGATCTTTTTTCAACATGATGTAATCCTCCATTTCTTAAATCTTTCCGGATTGTTCCGAAAACAACATCCACAAATTATTATAGCACGACCGCCGGCACTTTGATAGAGAATCTACAGTTATTATATACTTTCTTTTTACAAAATAATTATTTTCTAAATTCCAAGTGTCCGAGTGGTCCGGCGGTGCAGAGCTGCACCGGTCTCTCGTTCGCCGAGAGTGTTGGATTTCTAACTAGATGGCTCTGGTGTACTCCTTGAGCCATTCCTTCTCTTCGTCGGTGAGGAATGGGCTAACCTTCTCGTAGCAATCCTTGTGGTAATCGTTGAGCCATTCTCTCTCGGAGCGTGTCAGCTCTTCCGGATTGATGCCGTCCAGGTCGATCGGTACGAAGTTCAGTGTCTCGAAGTGCATGAACTGACCGTACTTGTTCTTCTCGCCCTTTACGGTGAGCAGGTTGTTCTCGATACGGATACCGAAGTCGCCTTCTTCGTAGATTCCCGGCTCATTGGTTATAACCATGCCTTCTTCGAACTGGTGATGCTCATTCTTGGACGGAACGATGTACCAGCGGAATCCGGTTGGCGGTTCGTGAATGCTGCCCAGATAACCGAATCCATGTCCGGTTCCGCACTGGAAGTCCTTGTTCAGATCCCAGATTGGCTGTCTTGCCAGTACATCCAGGGACCAGCCGTGGTTTCCGTACAGGAAGTTTGCCACGCTCAAGTGCTGCATTGCTCTGTATACTGCGGTGTAGTATTTCTTCAGCTCCGGTGTGATATGGCCCAGAACGGTGGTACGGGTGATATCGGTGGAACCTTCATAGTAGCCGCCGCCGGTATCGGTCAGCAGCATGCCGCCTTCTTTCAGCGGAACATCGGACTCCTCTGTCGGGGAGTAGTGCATCATTGCTGCGTGTGCACCAAATGCCTGCAGAGGTTCGAAGGAATCCCGAATGTATCCTTCCTGTTCAGCGCGGAGGGATGTCAGCTTGTCGGATGCGGACAACTCGGTGATCTCCATCTTGTCGTAGTTCTTTTTAATCCAGTACATGAACTTGGTGAGGGCAACGCTGTCCTTCAGCTCTGCTTTCCGGATGTTTGCGATTTCCACTTCGTTCTTCATGGCCTTCATCAGGATGGTTGGGTTGGCACCTTCTACCACCTTGCATGGCAGGCTCTTGTAAAGTGCGTAGTTCATCTTCATCGGGTCGATGAGAGCGACTTCGTCTTTACCAATCTTCTTGGCATCTTCGTAGATGTCGTTATATGGGTGAATCTGAATGTTGTTCTTCGCCAGTTCTTCACGGATTCTGTCGTTCAGTTTGCTCTCGTCGATGTACAGGTGTGCATCGTCTTTGCCAACGATTACATAATCCAGAACCAGTGGGAAGAAGTCAATATCGTCACCACGGAAGTTCAGCAACCAGGCATTGTCATCCAGAGATGCAATCAGGTGTACGGTAGCACCGCATTCTGCCATCTTTGCCCGAACTCTTGCCAGTTTGGATGCAACGTTCTCGCCGGTGTACTTGTCTTCCAGGAAGAAGCATGGCTTCTTGGACTGTTCCGGACGGTCGCTCCAAATCTGATCGATCAGATCTACTTCGTACTCGATGGTGATGTTCTTTGCTCCCAGAACTTCTTCGTATTCCTGACCTTCGCCCATGGAGAGCACACGGCCGTCGAAGGCAACCTTGCCGCCTTCCGGAATCTGTTCTGCCAGCCACTCGGTAGTGGATGGAGTGTCATCAACGAACATCTTCATCAGACGAACGCCGCTGCCTTCCAGTTCGCTCAGTGCCTGGGTGAAGTATCTTCCATCCGTCCACAGACCGGCATCGTTCTTTGCGATAACAGCTGTTCCATAGGATCCGCTGAAACCGGTAATGAACTGTCTGGCTTTGAAATGTTCGCCAACATACTCGCTCTGATGAAAATCTGCAGTCGGAACGACATATGCGTCGATGTTCTGCTCTGCCATCAGCTTGCGAAGCTGTTCAATGCGCTTTGCAACTTCTGTCATTTTGTTTCCCTCCTTAATAACACGCGGTAGAACTCCGGAGCATAGACCGTGTTCTATACCTAGTCAAAATTGTAACACTTTCAATAAATAATTCAACTGGTCCGGCTACTCAAAAAATTAATACTTCCCCCAGAATGCTCTTGATTTTTTTATGGATACAATTTTAATTTTCGGTTGAAATTGCCGGAAAGGGCTTATTTTTCACTTTTGCACCGGCTATTCCTACTAAATTTCGATTTGAACGGGGCGGCAGAACCGCCTGCCGGTAGGGGCCCTACGGGGAAGAGGTGAAGGCCCGCCGGGAAGAGGGGGACCTTCGGGAGAAGAGGGGCAGGCCCGCCGGGAAGAGGGGCCCTTCGGGGGAAGAGCACGCCCTGTTGGCGTGGCCCGACGGTGGGATAAGGGTTTGCCGGCGGAGGGGCGCCAACATGGACGGCCGGCAGGCGGGATTTGGGTCGGCCTGTTGGCGTGGCTCGGCGGTAGGATAAGGTTTTGCCGGCGGGGAGGCGCCAACATGGACGGCCGGTAGGCGGGATTTGGGCCGGCCTGTTGGCGTGACCCGGCGGTGGGATAAGGCTTTGCCGGCGGGGCGGCGCCAACATGGACGGCCGGCAGGCGGGATTTGGGCCGGCCCCCATACAATCAAAAACGGCTTGCAGGAGGAACTCTTCCTCTTGCAAGCCTACATCTCTAGCATTTCTAGTCTATCTTTTCCCTTTTTCACGAAACGTTACCCGGATTATTCCGCGAAATCGCAAGAATAGCGTTTCCCCTTCGCTCTGCTGGGCACCTACGGTCTCGTTGTTTGTATTTTTACAGAGCGTTTTTTTTACAAGATTATACGGTGCATCTTACGATGTACAGTCCATCCTGGTAGGTGTCCACGTAAATGTATCCGCGGTCGTCTACCAGAACATCTTCGGCGATGCCGATGTGCGGTCCCGGGAACAGCGTGCCGTCCTCGATGTCGAACCAAGTGCCTTCCGGATCCGGCGGCATGAAGTAAGCGATTTCCTTCGGAACGAAAGGATCCGATACGTCGTAGACGCGGAGGCCTGCCTGGAAGTGGCAGTTGTATACTCTGTCATCTCTCTGCTCCAAGCAATCCTGCGGTGCGGCATCGTACATGTTGTGCGGGCCGAATACCACGCGCTGGCCGTCAATGATGTTGAAGTTCTCGCCGTGGCACTTTTTGTATTCCTCCGGAACTTCCGGATACGGGAATACGGAAATCAGGGACGGGTTCTCCTTGTCACCGGTCTCGATCATTCCGATGATGTTCATCGGCTGGCTGGTGATTTTGTGGAACATGCCATCCTCACGGTTCGGATCGAAGTACCAAGGACGCTCACCCTCGGTAGTTACGATGGCGAACGGTCTGTCGCCCAAAGGCATTGCGGTGTGCACCGCTGCGCCGGACTGGCCGTTGGAGAACGGCGGGTTCAGCGGAACATTGCCCAGCAGTCTCGGGCGGGTTTTGTCCTTCACATCGATCATGCAGAATCCCACATTCGGGAACGCCGCATAGACGATGTCGTTTCTCTCGGTGATGGCGTGGCCGTTCGGCAGCTTCATGAACGGCTCGGTTCCGAATTCCGGAATATCCGATGCCTTCTTGTTGCCCAGGTACTGGCCGTCTGCCCACCAGCTGCCCACCTCAACCGGATGAGTCGGGTCCTCCAGGTCGATGATGCGCAGGATGTATCCCATATAATTTCTTTTACTTCCCATGATGTACGCATATCTGCCGCCATCGTAGTAACTCCGGTGCACGCCCGGACCGTCTTCACACTCGAACTGACCCAGGAACTTCGGATTCCATGGATCCTCGGTGATGTCGTAGATCTTGAAACCGCCCCAATATGGCTGCTCGTGTGTTCCGTGGAGCACCCGCATGGTTCCGCCGTAGCAAGCAATCAGCTTTCCGCCGGCCACCTGAATCTTCGCCAGGGACTGACCGTCATGAATCTCGCTGACCCAATCGCCCTCGACCCACTTGGACACCGGATTCTTCGGATCCGTCACTTCAATAATATTAAAACCATTATCCCGGAAGCACGCCGAATAGATAAAATATCTTCCATCTTCCGTGCGATGCATTCCCATCTGGAATCCCGGCTTCTTGTTCAGGTCATTGTAGCCGACAAATTCCATGTTCTTCAGCAGCATTTCGGTTCTTCTGCTCATGAATTTCCTCCTTATGATCGTTTTTTCTCCAATCTCTTCCACTAAAAAAAGGATATCTTCGATAACTCGATGATATCCTTTTTGTCATTCAATTGGAAATGCGATTTTTGAGGGGGAGGTTATGCAAAAAAAGCATTACCTCTCATCCCACACGTCCGACTCCCCGAACGGAACCGTTTGGCGCAGTTCTTCGGGGGCGTCTGCCGCCTGCGGCAGCGCGGTCACGCCTCCGGCTCCCCTTGGGGAACCCGCGCCCGGATGAATTCCCGAAAACGCTCCAATGCCGGATTGCCGCTGTCCTTCCGATGAATCATCTGAACCGGCACTTCCGGTTCCCCCTCCAACGGGATGGCCACCGTCTCCGGACCGGCGATGTCCTGCATGGAATTGTGGAGAATCATCACTCCGTAATTCATGTCCACTTCCAGCAGTGCGGTGGTCACGGAAGAAACGCTCTTGGCAATGTGGGGAGCAAATCCGTATTGCAGGCACAGTCCCATAGTCCGGTTGAACCCAAAACGAGACTGAGAAGCATCCACCACGATGAAACGTTCCGAGCGCAAGTCCTTCACGGAAACTTTTTCCTTCGATGCCAGCGGATTATTCCGGTTCATGAAAACGCAGTCGTGATCCCAGGAAATAACCGTTCCGTTCAGCTGTTCTCTGTATACCTCCGGAAAATGCACCAGAATTCCACAGTCCAGTTCCCCTTCCTGAATCTGATCGAAGGCGGCGGATTCACTGGTGTTTCTGAAATCGATTTCCACATCCGGGTTTTCCTCTGCAAACTGCCGAATCATTCGGCCGGTGTTCCCCGCCCGGATGCCGTCCTCCAGAATTCCGACGGTGAGCTTTTTCCTCTCCGCACTGAAGCGCTTGGCATCCTGCATCAGCTCGTTATATTCGTTCAGTATACGTTCGCAATGCCGAAGCACGTTCTGTCCGGCGGGAGTCAGTTTCGGATTCACCTTGTCCCGCTGAATCAGCTTAACGCCGATTTCTTTTTCCATGCTCTCAATCATTCGACTGAAGGCGGGCTGGGACATGTACATTTGCTTCGCCGTCTTGGAAAAATTCAGGGTTTTGGATAATTCCAGGAAACCTTTCATCTGTTTGATGTTCATATTCGCACCTATTTCTCTACCAGACCGTAGCCAAAAATATCCTTGCTCTTAATCGGATATCCGTTTCGCTTGCATATTCCTTTCCACTTCTTCTCATCCTTGCCCGTAAAACCGGAGTTTCCTTCGATGGTGTAGACCTTCCCTCGGAATACCGAGGCCACCAGTCCCACGTGATCCACGGAGTCGTCGTGTTCCCAGTCGAAGAAAATGATATCCCCGGCTTTCGGCGTGTACCCGTCTCCCTGCTCGTGGTACCGATCCCGATCTCGGAACCAATTCACCTGCTGCGGCACGTAGCAAGACATGGGCACCTTACCGTCATCAATCAAACCGTTCTGATCGGCGCACCAGGAAATAAAGCAGGCACACCAATCCACATGAGAATCAAACCCATACCACTGCCAAAACTTCTTTCCGCCGTAGTTTCCCAGCTGGGTGCGGGCGGTCTCCACCATAGGAACATCTCCGTCCAATACCGTTCCGCCGGCTTTCAGCAGATTGTTTACATACCGGCCGCCCAGAACCAGATTCATTCCTATAAGACAAAGGATGATTATCGTTAACGACCGCCTCCGGATTCGCTGCTGTTTTCTTTTCCGCTGTGCCTTGCGGGCGGCCCGAATCCGTCGCTCCGCGTAGCGGCGCATCACTTCATCATCGCCGCTTTCCAGGGCCTGCAGTTCTTCCGGCGTCAGCTGCACCTGCGGGCTTACAGTTTTCTTTTTCTTCCGTTTCTTCCTTATATTAAACATCTGTGTACCTTTTCTAATTCATCTTCGCGGCCATGCGATTGCCTATTTTTCGTCGGGGTGATTTCCGCCAACCGCCTCCCCTGCGTAACAACTTATTTTACCACTTTGAACACAAAATAATTGATATAAATGTGAAAAAAATCTGCGGCTCTGCCGAGCGGCCGGGCCGCCATCTTCCTTTTTTCAGGCCCGCGGTTCGCGCTCGAAAACCGAGTTCATTGGTTTTCCGGACTGGCGGGCGCGAACCCTGCCGGCGGCCGGGCCGCCATCGTCTTTTTTTCCGGCCCGCAGTTCGCGCTCCAAAACCGAGTTCATTGGCTTTGCGGGCAGGCGGGCGCGAACCCTTCCGGCGGCCGGGCCGCCATCGTCTTTTTTTCCGGCCCGCAGTTCGCGCTCGAAAACCGAGTTCATTGGTTTTGCGGACTGGCGGGCGCGAACCGAGCCGGCCGGACACAAATAAGAAGGGAGCTTGCGCCGGCGCAAGCTCCCCACATCTTAAAATTCCAATTAAATACCCCCACTCCATTACATGCTTCTGGATTTCCGGGTAGCGGCGGACACGCACTTGATGGTCGCCGCACGGAAGCCGTTATCTTCCAGCACTTCACATCCTTCAATGGTGGTTCCGGCCGGAGAAGTCACCATGTCTTTCAGCTGGCCCGGGTGCATCCCGGTATCCTTCAGGAGTTTTGCGGACCCCAGCACCGTTTGAATCGCCAGCTCGTAAGCCACATCCCGGGTCAAACCTTCTTTTACGCCGCCATCGGCCAGCGCCTCCACGAACATTGCCACGTATGCCGGGCCGCCGCCGGAAAGACCGCAGGCCGCATCCAGGTCATAGGTCTTTACCCAAGTAATGGTGCCGATGGACTCGAAGAGTTTTGTGGCAAAATCCCGCTCTGCATCCGTCAGGTCGTTTTCCTTGCTGCATGCGAACGCTCCTTCAAAAACAAGCGCCGGGGTATTCGGAAGCAGCCGCAGAATGCGGAATTCTTTTACCGCACAGGCATCCCGCAGACGCTCCACAGACACGCCCGGAAGGATGGACAGCATCGCCTTGTCTTGCAGTCCCTTGCCGGTCTGCGCCATGGTATCCAGCATCTGCTGTGGTTTTACCGCCAGCAGGGTCACGTCCGTGTTCGCCGTGACATCTTCATCGTCCTTCGCCACCTTCAGGCCGAACTCCGCCGCCGCTTTCCGCGCCGACTCCTTGATATCGTAGACCAGAACATCTTCCTTTGCCAGAACGCCGCTGGCCACCGCACCTTTCACGATGGCACCGCCCATGTTTCCGAATCCAATTACGCCAAATTTCATCTCAAGTACCTTCTTTCTCTTTCGTTCAATTTCTTAGAACCGTTCTCCCTCAAATTCCAAAATTCGATTGTATTCCGCCTGCCCGAAGATCTTCACGTAATCCTGCACCGCCTTCCGGATGATTTCATCGGCACTCTCCGGGAACGCCTTCTGTATTTCATCGGTGATGGTGTAGTAGATGTGTGCCGTGTGATAGTCGAAATCCCGCATGGCTGAAGTGCCCAATTCCTGTTTCTTCCGGTTCATTTTCGCCAGATCTTCCTCCGTCAGCGGCTGCCCCCAGTCGAACTCACAGCGCTTGCCGCCCCAGCTCATGGTCGGCACGTTGGGCGTACAGACGAAATCCTCGCAGAATCCCTCGTACACCGCCTTGTCCACATTCACGCAGTACTCCCGGCCGTACTCCAACAGGCCGTATTTGTTCCAGGCGTCACACCACGCGCATTTGCTGATGTAGCTCTTCAGGGTCGGTTCCGTCTCGTCGTATCCGAACTCCATCTGTCCCTCGTAATCCGGCTTCCACTCGCCGTAGGCCTGATTGGTCCACAGGGCAATCGGGTCCCCGTTGGCCTTCGCCCGAGCCGCCATCCGCGCGCCCCGCTCCCGGCCGTACCGAATCATACCTTTCTGAATGACCTCCCGGCCTTTCTCGCCTTCGGTCTCCACCGTGTATTTGCAAAGCAGCGCGAACACGATTGCTTGATTTTCAATTCTCAGCATTTGCCTACCTCCCTGGTTGCTTATTTGTACTCACTATACGCTTTTCTGTCCAAAATTTCAATATTTTGCAGAAATATTTATCCTATGTACCAAATTATATGCTTTTTCTTCCATTCCTCTGCCGCTTCCAGCAACACCTCCCGGCGGTTCTCCAGGTCCCCTTCCAGCACCCGGTCCAGGATTTCATCCAGTACCCGGCCCACTTCCGGTCCCCGGGGCACCCCCAGTTCCAACACATCCCGGCCGTCGATGGCTAGGTCCTTCCGCTTCAGCACCCCTTCTTTCTCCGCCACGGTCTGCACCAGCTCCCGAAACGCATCGATGGCCGCCGCACGCTCCTTTCGCACATGCTCCGCCTGGGACAGCACGTCCCCGCGCTCCAGATCGATCAGCCGCATCAGCTGCTCTTCCCCCAGCTGGTTCAGCCGCCGGCGGACGTACTTTTCCGTGCGGTTAAAAACATATCCGTGGGATGCCACCAGTTCCGTCACGTCTTTTACCGTTTTCCGGTCGTAGCGAAGCCTCTTTAGAATCGCCTCCGCCATCTCTGCGGACACCTGCTCGTGACCGTAGAAGTGTCCCCAGTTTTCTTTTACCACAAAACACCTCGGCTTCCCGATATCGTGGAACAGCGCCGCCAGGCGCAGCACCGGTTCCGGCGGCACATTGCCCACCACGTGGAGGATGTGCTCGTACACATCGTAGCAGTGGAACGGGTTCTGCTGGTTGAAATCGAAGGTCTCCCGAAGCTCCGGAATCACCTCGGCGAAAACATCCCGGTATTCCCGAAGCACCGGAAGGGGATTCGGCGCAGTCAGCGTTTTCTCTATTTCCACCCGAATGCGCTCCGGGGAAATCTGCCGAAGCAGGTGTTTCTTCTCGTGAATGGCACGGCCGGTGTTCGCCTCAATCTCGTATCCCAGCTGCGCCGCAAAACGCACGCCCCGCAGAATCCGTAGGGCATCCTCTTCGAAGCGCTGCACCGGATTGCCCACAGCACAGATCTGCCGCCGGGCGAAATCCTCTTCGTACCCCGGCACGCCCCGCAGGTTTCCATTCAGGTCCATGGCCACCGCATTGATCCGAAAATCCCGGCGCTCCAAATCCTGTTCCAGAGATCGGGTGAAGGTAACCGCATCCGGCCGCCGATGATCCGTATATTCCCCATCCACCCGGTAGGTGGTGACCTCGTAGGCTTTGTGATCCACAATCACCCCGATGGTTCCGTGCGCCTTTCCGATTTCCAGCGTCCCAAAATCCCGGAACACCGCTTCCGTCTCCTCCGGCAGCGCGTTCGTGGTAATGTCGTAATCCCCCGGCTGCCGCCCCAGAATCAGGTCCCGCACCGCGCCCCCCACCAGGTACGCTTCGTATCCCGACGCCTGAAGCCGCTCCATAATGAACCGGGCCGCCGCCGGAATTTGCTCCTTATAAGTCTTCAAATTCATCGTCCTTTAAGTCCTCACCGAAAAAATTCGTCCGATAACATTCGTCATATCGAATCTCCATCTTTACAGGTATTCTACCCCCTTTCCCCGCCGCTGGGAAGCACATCTTCTGTTTCACGACCGCAATGAGAGCTTTCTTTACCAATTAAGCCCGCCGCTTTCGCCACGCATCAACGGAACTCCGCATCTAACGCGAATTCGCGGAGTTTTCTTTATATAAAGAGAGTGATTCGCCCGGCGAATCACTCTCCCATCTCCCCTCTTCTCTTTTTCTAGAAACATTCCTTATAGATCTCATATATTTCATCCTGCCGGATTTCCCGGAAGGCGCCGCCGGCGGTGTAGCAGGAATCGGCGATTTCCCGAAGGTCTGTGCTTTCATCCACGCCTAGCTCCCGCAGGGTTCCCGGAAGTCCGCACTCCTGGATGAAATCCTCCAGCGCCTGAATGCCTGCCAGCGCCAGTTCCTCTTCATCCGCATAGTCCGCCGGATTCAGGCCCCACACGTTCGTCGCAAAACGGGTGAATTTACCCAGACCGTCCCGGAAAATATGGCGGTAATAGGTCGGATGCAGCACCGCAAGCCCCTCTCCGTGGTTGCAGTCCGTGTAGGCACTCAGCTGGTGCTCCATATTGTGAACCTCGAAATCCTTGGTTTTGCCCATCTTGATCACCCGGTTTTCCGCCATGGAAGCTTCCCACATGATGTTGCTTCGCGCTTCGTAATCCTCCGGATTTTGAAGGGCCTTACGGAAATCCCGGATGACGCCCTTCATCAGGGCCTCGGAAATATCATCGGACACGTTGTCCTCAATCGGGAAACTGAAATACGTTTCCATGATATGGGACAGGATATCAAAAGTGCCTGCCCGCAGCTGCCGCAGCGGCATGGAGTAGGTATAGGTCGGATCCATCAGGGCGAAATCCGCATTCATCCGCGGATAGTCCCGGTCGGTCTTAATGTGTTTTTCCGTATTGGTCAGCACTGCGGAACCGTTCACCTCACTGCCGGTGGCCGGCATGGTTACGATCATGCCCAGCGGCAGTGGATCGAAATTCAAATTGCCCGGCTTTTCCCAGAACTCTTCCCACACGTCGCCGTCGTAAGGAACGGCGATGGAAATAGATTTGCAGCAGTCCATTACACTGCCGCCGCCCACAGCCAGAATCCAGGTAACCCCCTGCTCCTTTGCCAGACGGGCGCCCTCCTGCATTTTCTCCAGGGTCGGGTTGGACATGATGCCGCTGAATTCCACGATTTCCACGCCGGCATCCTTCAGGATTCCGGTGACCTCATCGTATACGCCGTTCTTCTTAATGGAGCCGCCGCCGTATCCCAGCAACACCTTGCCGCCATAGCCAGCGGCCAGCACCGGCAGCTTTTCTGCCACCGCACCTTTTCCGAAATATACCTTCGTCCGATTCTCAAACTCAAAATTATTCATCGTTCTTCCCTCTGCTAATTTTCTTCTTAAAGAATTGCATTTCATGCCACTTCATCTTACAACAAAAAAGTCTTTTTCCGCAAGCCTGTTGCGGAAAAAGACTTTTTTTGCATAATGACTTCTACTTCAGTCCGGTGAGTTCCAGCACTTCCTCCACCCGGCTTACCGGCAGGATCTCCAGCTTCTCCCGAACTTCCTCTGCCACATCCTTCAAATCTTCCTCGTTCTCCTTTGGAATGAGTACCTTGCGGATGCCGGCCCGCTGCGCCGCCATGAGTTTCTCCGGCAGCCCACCGATTGGCGTCACCGCGCCCCGCAGGGACACCTCGCCGGTCATGGCGATTTCCGGCGATACCGGTCGGTTCTCCACCAGGGAGGTCAATGCCGTGGTCAGGGTGATTCCCGCCGAAGGACCGTCCTTCGGCACCGCCCCTTCCGGCACGTGGATGTGAATATCATTCTCCTCAAAAAGCGCCGCCTTATCCGGGTGCATGGATTTCACTAGGCTCACCGCAATCTGAGCGGACTCCTTCATCACATCTCCCAACTGACCGGTGAGAATCAGCTTTCCGCTTCCCTTTGTGAACAGGGTTTCCACAAAAAGAATTTCGCCGCCGGCCCGGGTCCACGCCAGTCCGGTCACGATGCCGGGTTGTTTTTTCTCCAAAATCCGGTCGTGACTGATTGGCCGCATATCCAGATATTCCCGGAGATCCTCCTTCCGGACTTCCACCTTCGCCGGTTCTTCGCCCGCGTCCTTCACCATTTTCACTGCAGCCACTCGGCACAGGGTGTCCAGTCGTTTCTTCAGGCCCCGGACTCCGGCCTCTGCCGTGTAATCCGAAATGATGGTCTCCAGCACGTCCTCCGGAATCTCCAGATTCTCCTCCCGGATTCCCATGGATTCCATGGCTTTCGGCAAAAGGTGCCGCCGTGCAATCTGGAATTTCTCCGTGGCCGTATAACCGGAGAACTGAATCACTTCCATCCGGTTCAGCAGCGGCTCCGGAATGGTATCCGTGGAATTGGCCGTGCAGATGAAGAACACATCCGACAGGTCGTACGGCACGTTCATGTAGTGATCGGTAAACGTGCTGTTCTGCTCCGGATCCAGAACTTCCAACAAAGCGCTGGCCGGGTCGCCGTTATAGGACGCGGACAGCTTGTCCACCTCATCCAGCACCATCACCGGATTGGACACGCCGCTCTTATGAATGCCGTTCATAATCCGGCCGGCCATGGCGCCGATATAGGTCCGCCGATGACCCCGAATATCCGCCTCATCCCGAACGCCGCCCAGGCTGACCCGAACGTATTCCCGCTTCAGCGCGCGCGCAATGCTGCGGCCGATACTGGTTTTACCCGTGCCCGGTGCACCTACAAAAAGAAGGATGGAGCCGGTCTGCTTTTTCTGAAGCTCCATCACCGCGATCTGCTGAATGATCCGGTGTTTCACCTTATCCAGGCCGAAGTGGTCTTCCTCCAGCACGCTTTCCGCCTCGTCCAGGTCGATGTGCTCCGGTTCCGCCTTGCCCCATTTCAGGGTGGTGACAAAGTCCAGATAGTCATAAAGCATGCCGGATTCCGGACTGTTCTGACCCTCCTGCTTCAGTCGGTTCAGCACCTTCTTCGCTTCCTTCTCGGCCTCCGGGTTCATGCCCGCCTCTTCGATTTTCTTCTCGAATTTGCGAATATCGGAAACGCTTTCCGGATCCATTTCGTCCAGCTCCCGCTGCAGAAATTCCATCTGCCGCTGGATGGCCTGTTTCCGGTACGCCTTCTCGTTCTCATTTTCCTGAGCACTCTCGGCTTCCCCGGTGAGCTTCGCCATCTCCAGATATTCGTAAACCATGGACTCCATGATTTCCATTCTTTTTACCGGACTGCTCTCCAACAGTACCCGGTACTTCTCCTCCGGCGTATTGCTCATCCAGATGGACAGGGCGGAAGCGATTTCTCCCACGCTCTCCATGTTCTTCAGGTAGCTTTTGGCCATGACCCCCCACGGCACGGTGCTCAGGAACTCGTAAAGCTTCTGCTTCATGCGGTTCACTCGAGGCTGTTCAATTTCGGGATCCATCTCCTCCTCGTCCGGAATCCGGCTGATGCTGAGCTCTGCGTGAAACGCGCCCTTTCCGTTAATGGCATCCAGGCTCACCCGATCTGAGGTTTCCACGATGCAGTAGCCGTTCTTGCTCACATCGGTGACGGTGCCGCCCACGCCCACGGGATAGAACCCCTCTTCCGTCAGTTCCTTCCAGCTGTCCTCTTCCCGAGAAAGCAGGAGAATCACTCGTTCTCCCACTTGCGGCAATTGACCGGTTACCATCCGGTACCGGTCGCTGATAATGTATACTTTTCCGTTTGGAATTATGATTCGATTATATATCGGTACTAATGTCATCTCTCTTCATCCCTTCTATGTATTTGTTTGCGGCATGCCTGCATCAGCGGGAATGCTGCAGGTTTCTTTACTTATGATAGGTCTCATTGTTGGCAATCTTGAAGCTGCGGTAGATTTGCTCCAGCAGCAGCACCCGGGCCATCTGGTGAGGGAAGGTCATGCGGCTGAAGGAAAGCCCGAAGTCCGCCCGCTTTTTCACCGCCGGGGACAGCCCCAGGCTGCCGCCGATAATGAAATCCACGGTGGACCGACCGCTGTCGAAGGTTTTCGTGAGATGCCGGGACAGTTCCACGGAGTCCAGCATCTTCCCCTCCACCTCCATGGCAATCACGTAATCCGACTCTCCGATTTTGGACAGGATGGTTTCCCCCTCCTTCTCCATCACCTGACTCTCATCCGCCGGCGATGCGTTCTTCGGGAGCTTCGATTCCTTCAGCTCCACAATCTGAATCCGGGCATACCCACCGATTCGTTTGGTGTACTCCGCCACCGCCGCCTGCCAATATTTTTCCTTTAACTTTCCGATGCAAATAATATTGATGTTCATTTTCTTCCTATCCTAGAATCCAATCAGCGGTCCGGCTGCGCTCTTGGCCGCCACCTCCATGCGGAAATTCACGTTCTTGTGGTAATCGTTCTGGTCCAGCACATCCCGTACCGTCAGCGCCGCATTGAATGGCGTGTTGTTGGTGGTACTGAGATGGGCTAAAAGAATTTTCGGCAGCGCCAGCTTCCCGTCCTCACAAGGGTGTCCGGCAAGGCTCAGGGACGGCCGGTCTTCCAGCATGCGGGTCAGGGCCTCGCCGCAAGCCACGTTGGAAAGATGGCCTTGGTCACTGAGAATTCTTCTTTTTACCGGATACGGGTAGGGACCCATTTCCAGCATGGATACCTCGTGGTTGGCTTCCATCACCAGCACGTCGGAGGTGCGAATCTCTTCGTAGATTTCATCGGTGACGGTGCCCGTATCCGTCACCACCGTGACTTTCGTGTTGTCCTTCCGGAAGGAGAAGCCCAGCGGCTCGCTGGCATCGTGGGAAAGGGCGAAGCCCTTAATCTGAATGTCTCCGATTCGGGTTTCATCCTGAGCGGAAAAATACCGAAGCCGGTCCTCCGGCACGTACTGGAACTTGTCGCAGTTGTGAGCCGTGCCCCGAGAGGCGATGACCTCTGCGTTCTCGCAGATGCGGGACATCATGCGGATGCTTTTCACGTGATCCACGTGCTCGTGGGTCACCAGAATTCCGGAAACGGCGTCCTCGGAAATGTTGGCGTCCGCCAAAGCCGCGCGGATATTTTTGCCGCTGAGGCCCACGTCCAGAAGGAGGTGGGTGGTGCCGTCGGTGATTAAATAGGAATTGCCGGAGCTGCTGCTCCCGATTGATTGTATTGCTAAATTCATGAATTTCT
This sequence comes from Mogibacterium kristiansenii, assembly GCF_029224645.1. NCBI lineage: Bacteria > Bacillati > Bacillota > Clostridia > Peptostreptococcales > Anaerovoracaceae > Mogibacterium > Mogibacterium kristiansenii. The sequence goes on along the minus strand of NZ_JAQXUZ010000015.1, from coordinate 60,577 downwards.
GCCTATGTTCTATATCTGTCTGTACTTGTTGTTTCTGTAAGTTAAGTCGAATTTGCAGATGGCACGGTACTGGCAGTACGTGCATTCTGCCCGTTTGTCCTTCTTCAGGCGGGTCGGGGAAATGTCGATTTTGCCGCGGACGATGCCATCGCTGAGCAACTCGATGGTTTTGTGCACATCCTCCCGCAGGGTGCGGAATTCTTCTTGACTCAGTTTCTTCGGCTTCTTCTCCAGCATTTCCACCGGCATGCTGCTGAGCACCGCCGGGTCGTCCAGCACGGCGCCCCGCAGGCTGAACCGCTCGCCCTCTTCCTTGGCCAGTTGTTCCTGCTGCTTGACTTCATCCAGCTTGTTGGCGTTGAGCTCGCTGTCGCTGATGTTAAAGTAGAACATGCCCACCGGATTGTATTCGTCGCCGCTGGCCCCTTCCAGGTACACCATCAGCTGCATTTTGTAGCCCATGCGCATCTGCTCGATGTCCAGCTTGTCCTTTCCGGTCTTGTAATCGATGATTCGGATGTTGCCGCCCCGCATCAGATCGGCCCGGTCGATTTTTCCCTCGATGTAGACCTTCTGCCCGTGGAGGGTGTATTCAATCGGCTGAAACCGGCAGCCCCGTCCGAACTGCTCTTCGAAGAAGGACATTTCCACATTTCCCAGGCGCAGCTGTTCCGCCAGCACCCGCACCGCATCCTCACAGATCCGGCGGATTCGGCTCATGCGGTATTTCTCTCGGTCGCCGGAAACGAAGAGTCCGCCGCGATAGGATTCGGACAGCTTCAGAAGCTCTTCGTCCACCATTTCTGCCAGGTGCTCCATGGAGATACCTCCTTCCGCTTTCGCCTGCGATTCCGATGTCTTCGGTTCCTCCGCTCCCTCACCGATACCGGTGCCGGCAGCTTCCGCCTCTTCCGTATTGCTTTTATCCTCCAGAATGCCCTCTGCCAGAAGCCGTTTGGAAACCCGCATGATGCACTCGTGGTACACATCGCCGATTTCCCGGCCGCTGCTTCGAAACTCCCGCGGCTCTTCCGCCCGAAGTCCGTGCATCACAAAGAATTCAAACGGACAGTGGTTGTATTTCTCCAGCTTGGAGGCGCTGAAGACGAAATCCTCCCCTCGGCGGTACAGCCGTCCGGCGGTGTCGATGTCCAAATCCCGAGCGCTGTTCTCATCCAGTCCCGCCCGGCTGAGTTCCTTCAGCTGCTCCGGCCGGTGCTTCTCGTACCAGCGGAGGATGCCCTCTGCCAGATATTTTTCTTCCTCTTCCGCCGATTCCGTTGCCGCTGCAGATGCCGGTGTCGGAATTGCCTCCGCCTCTTCTTCCTCTGACGATGCCTCCTCTTGAAGCGCTCCGATCATCTGATCCATCGGCCGCTCCTTGAAGTGGTTCATCATGTGGCGCAGGGACTCCGGTCCGTTCTGTATCAGATCCGCATTAAAGCCCCGGCTCACCGCATCCTTTCGGATTTTCAGCAGGGGGAACAGGTCCTTCAGGTAATCTACCAGAACGGACGGCTTCATATCGCTGCCATCGCTTCCCGCCAGGGAATAGCTTACGTACAGCTTCTCCGATGCCTGGGACACGGTGCGGTACATGGCGCCGTTCTCTTCCATCATTTTCAAGTCGTCCAGGCTCCCCAGAACGAATTCGTGCCGCGCGAACTGCTGCTTTTCATCCACGGAAAACAGCCCTTCCGGCGACGGGGTCTGAGGCAGGATTCCCTCATTGGCGGACAGCACCATCACCACCTTCGGCGGTGCCGGCCGGGTTCGAATCATCACGCCCATGGTCAGCCCGTCCTGAGTCGGCGGAATCAGCCCCACTTCCGCATTGAGAATTCCCACGGAATACAGATCCACGAACTCCTTTAGGTCCATGTTCTCGTCCCCCATGATATTCCCCACGCATCCCAGAATCCGAACCACCTCGTTGTAGCTCTGGGCGGTCCACTGAGCCTCTTCGAACCGATCCCGGTTGTATTGACCGTCTTCAATCTCCCGGATTTTATTCCGAAGATCCCATACCTCATTCAGGTATCGGTAGAATTTCTCGATGAAATCCGCCATCCGCTCCGATTCTTCCGCCAGCACCTTCAGCTGGTCGATTCGTCCGGTAATCTCCACCCGGCTCTCCTCCAGCTTGGCGAATTCCTCCGGGTCATACTCAAAATCCCCGTATTTAAACGGCGTCGTCCACATAGAGCCCTTGATGCCGAAATCCCGGACGTAGTTCTCCAGGTTCCAGATGGCCTCCCGCTCCAGCCCGGTGAGGCCGCTCTTCAGCAGCGCCATCACCGCCGGCGTCCGGTACCCGCCGCTGCAGATTTCCAGAAGGTTCATCACGAAACCCACCACCTGCGAATCCCGAATGCTTCGCCGGGCATCCCGGAACAGAGGCAGTCCGTACTCCCGAAAGGTGCGTTCCACGATGGGCTGCATCTTCTCCGTGTCGTTGCAGATGATGACGATATCCTTCATGCGGTATCCCCGGTGCAGCAGGTTGTACACCTGAATCGCCGCATTTTCCGCCTCGTTGTACAGGTTGGCGCACTCCACCACCTTAAGATCCGCCGGACGGAAATCCGCCGAGGCGATTTTTGTTTTATCCGATTGGGTAAAAAGACCCTGTTCGATGCGCTTCAGGGTTTCCGACTTCTCCAGCACGTCGCCGGTCAGGGTTTCCACGGAAACCGTCAGGCCCTTCTCTTCGGCGGAACGGCGGATGCTCCGAATCAGCACGTCTTCCAATCCGAAATCCGTCCGGTTCACCATGACGTATACGTTCCGGGCCACTCCGGCAATCTCTGTCAGGGAGCGGACGAACTTCGCCGTCATGCTGTCGAATCCGTAGACCCACACCGTTTTTCCCACCAGTTCCCGGGATTTCCCGATGGCGTCCGTGTACAGGTCCACGTAATCCTCCACATCCTTGTACTTTCCCTGCACCAGGGATTCATACTCCTCCAAAATGCCGGAGAGCTCCCGGATTTTCTTCCGCAACAGTTCGTCGGTTTCCGGATCCGCCAGAATTTCCTCCAGTTCTTCTCGGGTGCATTCCTGCTGGCGGAAATCCGCGATGAAATCGTGGACCATCTCCACGAAATTCCGCTTGCCGGCGGAGGTGCGGAAAATATCCAGTTGTTTTTCCCGATTGCGAATAATCCGCGCCAAAAGCATGTACCGCTCATACCGGTCCAGCATCCGCACGTTATCCGTGCCCTGCTCCTGCAGCATGCGCAGGCCCAGCCGGTTCATGCTGAGAATCTCCACATTCAGCAGACAGGAGGTGTTCAGGTATTTCAAAGCCTGTTCCTCCGCCACCAGGGTGTACTGATCGGGCACGATCACCAGGGTCTCCCCTTCGGTATGCTCATAGATGAATTTTTCCTTGTCAATGTTCTCTCGGCCCTGATAGATCTTCAGCATGTCCTTCTCCTATATCCGTTTCTGCGCGTGGCATTCTCTAGATCAGCTTCAGCACGTCCGCCGGTGTTTCCACCCGGTACGTCGGCCGGAAGCCCAATTCTTTTAGCTCGTTCTCGTCGATATCATGGCTCCAGCCCACCAGAATGCTGTCCACGCCGGCGTTGTTGCAGCAGCCGATATCGAACTTCGTGTCCCCCAGCATGATGGCGTCCTCCGGTTTCGCGGAAAGCTCCTCCAGCGCCATGCGCAATGGGGTGGGATCCGGCTTATGCTTGTCCGTGTCATCGCAGGTGATGAGTACGTCGAAGTAGTCCCGGATGCCCAGTTCCTTCATGTAATTTAACGTGGTAACTTTGGTGCGAGAGGTCACCACCGAAAGGGTGTGACCCCCTTCCACCATGCGGTCCATCATCTCCCGGGTTCCGTCAAAGAGCCCCACCATTCCGTCGTAATGGGCCTGCTGGTAGTTCCGGTAGATTTGCACCGCTTCGTCCACGTTCGCCTGAGGGAAGAACTTCTTCACGGTGTACCGAATGGTCTCCCCGAAGGTGTGGTAAATATCTTCCACCCGACCTTCTTTGCCGGTGTAGTGGCGGAACACCTCCTGCCAGGAAGCCACGATGACCCTGTTGGAGTCGAAAATTGTTCCGTCGAAATCAAAAATAATATGCTTTTTCTTCACCTACAGATTCCTCTCTTTCGCATCCTGAGACAGTTTCGCACGCACAAAAAGATCCAGATCTCCGTCCATCACCGCGCCGATGTTTCCGGTTTCCGCGCCGGTACGGGTATCCTTCACCATAGTATAAGGCTGGAACACGTAGTTCCGAATCTGAGCGCCCCAGGAGGCCTGACTCATATCCCCCTTCAGCTCGTTCAGGTTCTCCTTGTGTTCCTCCTCCGCCAGCTTGGTGAGCTTGGAGGTGAGGATTTTCAGTGCTACTTCCTTGTTCCGCAGCTGAGACCGCTCGTTCTGACAGGTAACTACGATGTTCGTCGGCAAATGGGTGATTCGAATGGCGGAATCCGTGGTGTTGACGTGCTGACCGCCGGCTCCGCTGGCCCGATAGGTATCGATCTTCAAATCCCCCGGATTGATGACCACATCCAGGTCATCTCCCAGGTCCGGCACCACTTCCACGCCGGCAAAAGACGTCTGCCGCTTTCCCGCCGAATTAAACGGCGAAATTCGAACCAGCCGGTGGACGCCGTTCTCGCTCTTCAGATATCCGTAGGCATTCTCCCCGGACACCATAATCGTAGCGCTCTTGATGCCCGCCACGGTATCGTTCTGAAGGTCCACCACTTCCGCCTTGAAGCCCTTCTTTTCGCAGTACCGAAGGTACATCCGCTCCAGCATTTCCGCCCAGTCCATGGCGTCCACGCCGCCGGTGCCCGCATAGACGGAAAGGATGGCGTCGTTGGAATCGTAGCGGCCGCCCAACAGCATGCGGAGCTTCAGCTCTTCCATGTCTTCCTGTAGCGCACTGAAATTCCGGCGAATCTCCTTGGCTTCATCCTCGTCGTTCAGCTCTTCCGCCAGGTCGATCAGATCCGCCGTATCGTCCAAGCCTTGCCGGATGCGTTCGTATCCCTCAATCTCATTTTCCAGGGATTTCTTTTTCTTCATGAGCTTCTGCGCCGCCGCCGGGTTGTCCCAGAAGCCCTCCTTGCTCATTTCTTTCTCATATCCCTCCAGGGTTTTCTTCAGCGCCGGCAGGTCAAAGATACTCTCCGATTTCCAGCAGCTTCGCCTTCTCCTGAGGGATTGCGGATTTAATCTCTTCCAATAAAACCATGTTTCGTTCCTCCTAATCTTTCGTCTATCCAAAAGCACCCGGATAAAAATCTTATCCGGGCACCCTGTTATTCCTATGCGTTTCTTCCGCAGCAGTTCTTGTATTTCTTTCCGCTTCCGCAAGGGCAAGGATCGTTCCGTCCCACCTTCGGCGCTTTCCGATGTACCGTCTCCTGGTGCTTCTCCTCTTCCGGAGCCGCATCCGGTCCGTTTGCGGTATCCTCGTCCCGATATTCCGCCTTGGAAGATTCCTGGCTGAGAATTCGGCTGGTCCGCTCCGTGCGGGTGGTAACCGTTACGTTATAGCAGTATTTTACCACTTCCTCCCGGATATCGGAAATCATTTCTTCAAACATGGAGAAACCTTCCGATGCGTATGCCATTGCCGGGTCCTGCTGACCCAGACCCCGAAGTCCGATGCCGGTCTTCAGCTGATCCATGGCGTCGATGTGATCCATCCAGCGGTTGTCTACCACTCGGAGCATAATCATCCGTTCCACTTCACGCATCTGCTCGCTGCCAATCTCCGCTTCCTTGGCATCGTATACCTTCTCGAAGGCCTGCTTCAGATCGTCCTTGAAGCTGTCCCCATCCAGGTTCAGCTTCTCCTCATCGGTATATCCGGCAAACGCCTCCCGGTATCTCGGGGTGATGTTGTCCAGTGCATCGTAGATTCGGTCGAAGTCCCATTCCTCCGGATACTTGGATTCCATGGTCACCGGATCCACAATTCCGTCCACCAATTCGCCCATCATGCCCAGGATGTACTCCTTCAGGTCCACACCATCCAGAACCATCCGGCGCTGGCCGTAAATGATTTCTCTCTGCTTGTTCATTACGTTATCGTACTGGAGCACGTATTTACGGATGCCGAAGTTCTTGCCTTCCACCTTCTTCTGCGCGTTCTCAATGGACTTGGACAGCATGCCGGCTTCAATGGCCTCATCGTCCTCCAGTCCCACGCGCTCTACCAGGCGCTGCATCTTCTCGCCGCCGAAGAGTCTCATCAGATCGTCTTCCAGGGAAATGAAGAACTGGGATTCACCCGGGTCTCCCTGACGTCCCGCACGGCCTCGCAACTGGTTATCGATACGACGGGATTCGTGACGTTCCGTACCGATGATGCATAGTCCGCCCAATTCTTTTACCTTCTCCTGCTCCGGCTTTCTCTCCGCCTCGTACTCCTTGCACAGCTTCTTGTAGGTGTCTCGGGCTTCGTTCAGCTCCGGATCCTCCGACTTGGTGATTCCGGTCATAAAAGCAAGCTGCTCCGGAGTATACTCCCGGCGCTTCATCTCTTTCCGCGCTTCAAACTCCGGATTTCCGCCCAGGATGATATCCGTACCACGACCCGCCATATTGGTGGCGATGGTTACTGCGCCCAGGCGTCCCGCCTCGGCAACGATTTCCGCTTCTCGCTCGTGGTGCTTCGCGTTCAGCACGTTGTGCTTGATACCTCTCTTCTTCAGCTGCTGGCTGATGAGTTCGGAAATCTCAACGGAAATGGTACCCACCAGTACCGGTTGTCCCTTTTCGTGGACCTCCGCTACTCGGTTCACGATGGCCGCATATTTTCCGGATTCGTGAGCGTACACCGCATCCTGCTTGTCCACACGGGCAATCGGCAGGTTGGTCGGAATGACCACAACGTCCATGTTGTAGATATCCCGGAACTCGTCTTCTTCGGTCTTCGCCGTACCGGTCATTCCGGACAGCTTCTGGTACATACGGAAGTAGTTCTGCAGGGTGATGGTGGCCAGGGTCTTGGACTCCGCCCGGATATTCACCCCTTCTTTGGCTTCGATTGCCTGATGCAAACCGTTGCTGAAACGGCGGCCGTACATGAGACGACCGGTAAATTCGTCGACAATCAGGATTTCGCCGTCCTGCACGATGTAGTCCACATCCCGCTTCATCAGGTAGTTGGCACGAAGTGCCTGATTCACATAGTGGTTCAGCTCCATGTTGTCCGGATCCGAGAAGTTCTGAATGTCAAAGTACTGCTCGCACTGCGCCACACCTTCATCCGTCAGGGAAATCTGGTTGTCCTTCTCGTCGATCTTATAATCCGTATCCTTCAGCAGCGTCTTTACAAAACTGTTGGCAGATACGTACATACCGCTGGAATCCACGCCCTGTCCGGAAATGATCAGCGGTGTTCTGGCTTCATCGATGAGGATGGAGTCCACCTCGTCCACGATGGCGAAGTTCAGCTCTCTCTGAATCAGCTCTTCCTCATAGGTCACCATGTTGTCCCGCAGGTAGTCGAAACCGAACTCGTTGTTGGTTCCGTATGTGATATCGCAGAGATACGCCGCCTTCCGGTCTTCTCCTTCAATGGCGTGGGTCACGCAGCCCACGGTGAGTCCCAGGAAGTTGTAAATTTTTCCCATCCATTCCGCGTCACGGCTTGCCAGGTAATCGTTGACGGTAACTACGTGCACGCCCTTGCCGGTCAGTGCATTCAGGTATGCCGCCAGGGTTGCCACCAGGGTCTTACCTTCACCGGTCTTCATCTCGGCAATTCGTCCCTGATGAAGAACCACACCGCCGATGAGCTGTACCCGGAAGTGCTTCATGCCTACCGCACGCCACGCACCTTCCCGGCATACCGCAAAGGCTTCCGGCAGAAGGTCGTCCAAGGTCTCCCCCTCGGCCAGTCGCTCCTTGAACTCTCGGGTTTTTCCCTTCAGCTCGTCATCCGTCAGTTTCTGCATATCCTCGTCGTAAGCCTCGATACGATCGACAATCTTCTCCACCTTCCGGACTTCCTTCGCATTAAGATCTCCGAATATTTTTTCCAAAAATCCCATTCAACTTCTCCTTTAATTAAAACTATTCATCTTCCTCCGGAATGTCCTCAATCCGGATCTGAACCATTAACGCCCTTCTTTCATCCGCCCGGGTTACCCGCACGTGAAAAATCTTATGTCTCGACCGATAGGTGAAGGTGTCTCCCACCTTTGCCAGCCGGTCCAGCTCAATCATCACCCAACCGTTGATGGTGGTGGCATTGATATCGATGTCCTCGCCCACCATCTCGAAGAACTTCTCCACGTTGGCGCCACCGGCAACGGAGTAGGATCCGTCGTACAGCCGAGTCACCTCTCGCATCTCGATGGCATCGTGTTCGTCGTAAATCTTTCCCACCAGCTCCTCGATGATGTCTTCCATGGTGACCAGCCCGGTGGTTCCGCCGTACTCATCCACAATGATGGCGATATGGGTCTTCTTGGTCTGCATCTTCTTCAGCAGCACCGCCGCCTTAATGGATTCCGCCACGTAGGCCACCGGCTTGATGTACTGCTCCAGCTCCCGATTCTCGCCCACCACGTAGTTGTGAAAGTCCTTCTGATTGATGATTCCGATAATGTTATCCAGGTCGTCCTCGTACACCGGAAGCCGGGAAAGCCCGCTCTCCTTAAAGGTCCGGCCGATTTCCTCCACGGAGGTTCCCAGCTCCACCGCCACGATGTCCACTCGCGGGGTAATCACGTCGATGGCCTCCAGGTCGTCGAACTCAATGGCATTGGTAATCAGCTCCTGCTGCTCCTTGCCGATGCTTCCGCCAATCTGGGCCTCCTCCACGATGGTAATCAGCTCGTCCTCGGTGTAGGACCCGTTCTCCTGCGTCCCGAACAGCTTTCCCAGCAGCTTTTTCCACAAGGAAAAGAGCACGTTCAGCGGCGTGAACAGCCACATCAGCCCCCGCATAATCGGTGCCGCAAAAAGCGCGAACCCTTCCGGGTGTTCTTTTGCAATATTCTTCGGAGAGATTTCCCCAAAAATAAGCACCGCCACGGTCATCACCACCGTCGATGCGGTCGGTCCCAACGAGCCGCCCAGCAGCGCAACGAACATCACCGTCGCAATGGCGGTCATGCCGATATTGGCAATATTGTTTCCAATGAGAATCGTGGACAGCAGCTTGTCATACCGGTCCTCCAGCTTCAACACCAGCTTCGCGTTCTTCACGTCATCATTGGCCATATTCTTCATCTTAATGCGATTGAGGGATGTAAACGCCGTCTCCGTTGCAGAAAAGAAAGCGGATAACAATAACAGACATAAAATACTGAAAATATAGGCTGTCAAAAATTTCCTCCTGTCCCTAATTATAAATATGCTTACGCATCATTGAATTATACTATATTATTGTGGTGAATAAAAGAATTTCAACTATCGGGACTGTGGTTTTGGAAGGTTTTTTCAATAGATGGGGTGGGAAGTATAGATTGGATTGATAGGAATGAATCATTTCACGTTAATTCTATTCGCAAAATGTATCCAACACCTCTTTTGGTCAATATTTCTAGGTTGGAATCAATACGATTTAACTTTTTTCTGAGTGCAGAAACGTGAACGTCAACGGTGCGATTGGAATTGCAAAATCCATAGGTATCTATCTGTGCATGCAAAACTTCTCTGTGAACAACGGCGCCCATGTGATCTATCAAATTTTGAAGAATTACTGCCTCATTTTTGGTAAGCTCAACAGAGCCGACTGCCGTTTGCAGCTGATATTTTCTTCTGTTAAACGTCATATTTCCAACAGAAATAACGTTTCCATTAGGAACCGCACAAAAGTACGCTCTCACAGTTTCCAGCAAATCATTGGGCATAAACGGAATCGTAAGATATTTGACAACATTCATGCTGAGTTGATTGCACATATTCACGTCCTCGCTATTTCTCAACATCAAAACTACGCTGCGAAGCATATCAGCATCACTGATATGCTTCGCAATTTTCAATTTCGCATTTTCCAAACTATGTAAATCACACAGAATCAAATCAATGCCCTTAATCTGCAGCAATCTTATCGCAGATGCAGCGTCGCTTGCAACCGTTACTTCATATCCGTATTCCATAAGAAAACTCTTTATGGCTGTTGCGATAACTGCATCAAATTCAATCAAAAGAACCAAATTGCTTGATTTCATATCTCGAACTTAATTCTCCCTTTTTCTTGCCATTTGAACAATTGAAAATGCACACCCTGCCACGGCTATTGCGATGACCGCACCGCCCCATAGAGTTAATCCGGACACGATATCCTTCACCGAATATGCACTTCCTTCAAATTCTTTTCCTTGAGTATATACATATAAAAACACTGCCGGAATGAACAATAAATTTCCAACCAGAAATACCAGTCTGTTTCGCAATAAAATACATCCCGCAATTACTATGCCCAATGTTAAAAACACAAACGGGTTAAGCAAAAAGTGCGTCCCGCGGATTCCGTCAACACCGGATTGATTCGTGTACCACACAAAAGGAGAGAGTAGTACTACAAGCAACGGAAACACAAACGTCTTATCTTTCATAGAAACCTCCTATTTGATTCTTATGATTCGAAATGTATTAGTAGATGCAATCTTTGATATAGACGCATCCACCGCGCTGTTTGATCTAGCAGAATATTTCCAATCACCTTTCTTTCCACCTGTTATTATTATAGTATGATAATATACTGTTTTTCCACTAGAATTCTTTTTTGCTAATTGAACAACATCTCCCAGCTTTGCTTTATCTTGCAATGTTGTCCGGTTTTTACACGATATTATGTTCGCACCCTTATTCTTCCAGTATGTATAAAAATCACTTACTCTCATAAATGCCGTGCTTTGCTTATAACGATGATATGGGTTTGATGACGTGTAATGGTAGGAATACCAATATTTTGTAGTCCCATATTTGTCTGGTTTTGTCTTGTATGATGGAGCATATGTGAATGATTTCCCTCCAGCCTTAATGCACTGAGAGACAAAGTTAGTGCAATCTGAGCCGTATGCAGGATATGCAGGCGTATTTGGATTGCGCGCATGCTTCTTTGCATACGAAATTGCTTTTGAGGACGAAAAACTCTGTTTTGTTGCAAGAGTATCTGATAGTTCATCTGATGCCGCTTTCTCCTGCTCATCAACCAAGGCATATGTCGACCAGATTTCTTTTCCTTCAATCTTATTTCGTGCCTTTTTATTAGCATAAGAATCCGGATTGATTACATACAACGATGCATATGCCATCATTTCCTGATAGTTGTCCTGATTAAGTAAATTTATATCTTTATCAAAGACCAACTGATCTGATAAGAAATCGATATATTCCTTACTATCGATTTCAATTTCCGGATAATTGTTCTGAATGTATGAATTCAGACAATTTCTTGCTTCTAAAACACTAGTTTTCTCACCAGAATCATCTTCCGCAAAAGCCCCCACTGTTAACATACATAGAGTAAGAACTAGTAAACATAGAACATTACAAATAGATACTTTTTTAACGGTTGAATTCATACGAACCTCCTCTTTTAACACTGCAAATAACCACCGTTTCTTTCATTCTAAACAACTTATGTTAAATTAGTGTTAAGATGTGTTAATAATATTTAAACACATCTTGGAATTCGTTTACTTTTTTATACACGTCTGTAATTCCAAGCATATGGGACCATTCATACATCTGCAGGATTCACAAGAGGAAAGCATTTTTCTCAGGTTCAGCCAGAGGGAAGGTAATCGTGTTGTCGCCTCATGACGGTAGTTCAAGGCTTTGCCGGAGGGTGAGGCGCCAACTCGGGCGCCCCACCGGCAGACTCTGGGGCAAAATGTTGGCGCCTCGAAACGGTGGCACAAGGATTTGCCGGGGGGTGAGGCGCCAACTCGGACGATCCACCGGCGGGCTCTGGGACAAAAAGTTGGCGCCTCGGAACGGTGGCATAAGGCTTTGCCGGGGGTGAGGCGCCAACTCGGGCGGACGGAAGGCGGGCTCCGGGGCAAAAAGTTGGCGCCTCGAAACGGTGGCATAAGACTTTGCCGGGGGTGAGGCGCCAACTCGGGCGGTCCATCGGCGGGCTCCGGAGCAAAATGTTGGCGCCTCGAAACGGTAGCTCAAGGCTTTGCCGGGAGTGAGGCGCCAACTCGGGCGGTCCATCGGCGGGCTCTGGGACAAAAAGTTGGCGCCTCGAAACGGTAGCTCAAGGCTTTGCCGGGAGTGAGGCGCCAACTCGGGCGCTCGGCCGGCAGGCTTTGGGACAAAAAGTTGGCGCCTCGAAACGGTAGCTCAAGGCTTTGCCGGGGGTGAGGCGCCAACTCGGGTGGCCGTCCGGCGCCTTTTGATACCTGGGAATAAAAAAACGGCAGAGCCGGAGGCGCTTCTCGTTACGCCTCGTGCTCTGCCGCAATTTCCAGATGTTCTGTGGCCATGCCGTTTTTGATGTGAATCTCATATCCACAGCCCGGGCTCGGGGTCCAGTCGAAGATATTTTTCTTCTCGCCGGAGAACAGGATTTCCATGATTGCGGAAATCACCGCTCCGTGAAGGACCGCGATAACCCGCGGATTGTCCTCTTTGAGAAGGGTTTCCAGGCCCCGGTTGACCCGGCGAAAAAAGCCTTCGTAGGAGTCTCCGCCCGGAAAATCAAATTCCGGCATCTCCCCCTTAAGCCAGCGGCTTCCCAAAGGAGTGGCCAGCACCTCGTCGAAGGTCTTCATTTCGAAAATTCCGATTTCAATCTCTCGAAGATCCGGAATCCGGCCGTGAGGCCTTTCCCCGTAGATGGCCTCAAAGGTCTGCTCCGTGCGGAGCATCCCGGAGGTGTACAGCGCAGCGGCCTCGCCCTCCGGATACAACCCACGCCGCCGCATCGCCTCCACCTCCTGCCGGCCGGATTGGGTAATGGGGAGGTCCGTGCTTCCGTAGAACAGCTTCCGTTCCGTCCCCTCCGTGTTTCCGTGCCGGATTAGATACAGTTTTCTTTCCATGTCTATTTACCGTTTTTTTTCAGGTTAAAGAAGCTGTCCACCGTGTGGCCGGTATCCGCCAGCAGGTTGTACTGCAGCTTCTGATACTCGTTGATTTTCTTGGAATACTTGGATTCCTCCGTCAAGCGGTGCAAATTGTTATCGTCACCCATGTAGAATTCTCCGGCAACGAACTTCACCGTCTTATGCATATCCACCAGATACTTCTGGTAACCCGTCATCTGAACGCCCATTTTGTCCAAGGTGTAGGCGCCCAGCATGTTGGCGCTGATGTCCACATTGTCTTCCGAGCCGATATCGTAATTCGCCCAGATGATGAACGGGGTGACATACCGGTTGACCTGCTGTTCCTTAGAGATGTTGTCCACGGACTTTCCGTTGTACATGGCATTCCAGAAGGAATCTTCCAGGGCCGGCTGGTGATCTCCGAACATGACGATAACTGTCGGTTCGTCCACGTTCTCGAAGTATTCCGTCAGATCCTTGAAGGCATCGTCGGATTTCTTCATCAGGTTCAGGAACAGCTCCGCCTGATCGTCCTTCAGCTTGGAATCGGTGATTTTAACCGGACGATCGATGTCTCCCTGCTTCGCCGCATCGAACCCGCCGTGGTTCTGCATGGTGACGTTGAAGAGATAGAACGGGTTGCTCTGATTCTTTGCCCGATATCCCTCGTAGTATTCTTTCAGCAGCTTAAAGTCCCCTTCGTCGGACATGTATTTCGCCCGGATGAAGTCCAGCTTGCTTTCCGGAATATCTTCCATGGAGATGAAGTCGTCAAATCCCAGCAGCGGATAGACCACTTCCCGGTTCCAGCCTCTTCCGTAGTACGGATGCACCGCCTTGTTGTATCCGTAGTTCTGCTGCTTCAGCGTGGTGGTAAAGTTGGCCAGTTCCGTGTGCACCAGGGAATTGTAAGCCACGCTTCGCGGCGGCAGGAAGGCCATGGAAGTTCCCGTCAGGAACTCGAATTCCGAGTTGGCCGTGTTGGCGCCGAAAATGGACATGTGGCAATGTCCCTTGATGGTGTTTTTCTTCAGGCTGTGGATATACGGCATGTAATCCGAAGAGGTTTTGATCTTGCCGTCCACGTTCAGATCTGCCAAGGATTCATTCATCACCACCAGCACGTTCGGAGACTTCTTCCCGATTGTGTTCTTTTTCTCCGAATCCGACGGATACTTGGCCGCAACCTTCTCCACCGCACTCACGGAATATCCTTCCGGTTTCTCGATGGTGTTGTAGGTCCAGGTGATGATAAAGGACAGGGCAGTGCCTCTCCGCTTATAATATCCCTGCGGATGCCAGGTCTTGACCTGGATATCGTGGTTCTTCAGGAAGTCGGTGTTGAACAGGGTGTGATAGAACCCGCCCAATGCCACGGCGCAGGCCAGCAGGCCCACCAGACGCTTCTTCCAAGGAAAACCCTTCTCCATGCGCAGGCTTAGCGCTGCGGTCACGAAGACGATGGTGAATATCAGGGAATAGACAATCCGCAGATCCAATTCAAAGGAATAGTTCCCCGCCACCTCCGTCGCTGTGCCCAGGGAATAGATGTCCTGGAACATGATCGGGGTTCCCCGGAACTTGAACACGTAGTAGTTTCCCAGCGCGCAGACCGATGCCACCAGCACGGTCAGAGACGCTGCCACGGTGGTCCGGTTGGTAATCACATAGAAAATCCACGCCACCAGGATGTAAATCAGCAGGTTTAGCAGAACTACCAGCGGCACCCGGGTCGCCTGATGGATGATGGCACCCAGTCCCATGTCGTAGTACCGCATCATGATGATGTGGCAGAAGAACGGCGTTGCCGCCATGAACAGCCATCCGAAGATTCGGTTCAGGCCGGCTTGCGGGAAGAATTTCTTCCGCTTCCACCGCGCATCAATCCAGTCCATCGGCAGCCATGTGAAAATCAAGGCCATCAGAAGCATGATGACCATAAATGCCACGCTCACCACCGGCAAGAACTGATAGACCCACCGGACGCGGAGATCCTGTCCGGATGTATTTTTGCCGTAAACGGTGCTGCCCTTCAGGTAGTCCTTCTGTTCATCGGCCATCTTGCCCATGTAGACGCCCAGGTTGTCCGATTTCGGGCTGCCCTCGGTGCGCACCGCCAGCACGTATTCCTGCCCTTTTTTCAGATCCGTGTTGAATTCAAATTCCGTAAAATCATCGTACTTGGTTAGGTGAATTTCGTTGCACGGCACCTCTATGGCAGACAGCACCTTGCCGTCCTTGTCCCGAATTTCCGCCTTCACCTTTCCCTTCAGAACGGTTTTGTCCAAGGTGTACAGCCGCACCCCGGCCTTCCAAAGATGGGCCTTCTGAGCCACGAAGGTCTGCGTGGCCTCCCGATCGCCGGCAATCTGCACCGGCTCGTAGGAATGGGTCTCCAGCCGCTCCAGCACGTAGTTGCGGTTAAAGGTGCCGGCATTCATGAGCACCATTCCCATTCCGCAGATGATAATCAGTGTCAAAATAATCTTCCGGCCGAGAAGGACCTTTCCCTTCCCTTCAAATCCGGAAATTTCAAAAAATCTCTGTAACTTTGCTTTCATTTTTTCTCCCCAAAAAATATTAACCAAATAATTTTACACTCATACCCTTTCATTTTCAAGGGTTGTACGGTATAAAACTCTTTCCACGGTGTGGAATTCCGTATAATTTTTTGCTATAATTCGTATACGGTAAAAAGAAAATTCGCACCCCCGGAGACGTCCGGCGCGGCGCAAACTGTTTTTATGGAGAAGGAGATTACGAGGCAATGGTTGAAACTGAGCACCTAATTGTACGAAACGCATCTTTTGCAGACCTGGATACTTTCGCCGAATGGGAATCCCGGGACGATGTTATTGAGCATTTCTGCCTGGACCACAAGCGAAATCTGGATACCCTGACGGACGATTTCCACGACGTGACGCACGACCCTTCTCGGAAATGGCTCACCATCATGCTGAAGGAAAATCGCAAACCCATCGGTCGAATCGGCATCAACGATATCGACCCGATTAACAACTCCATGAATTTGAAGATCATCTACATCGGAGACGCTTGCTACCGGGGCAAGGGCTACGGCAGCGAATCCACCCGTGCGGTGCTGGAGTACGCTTTTTCCGAGATGGATCTGCACCGGGTGGCCATCGATCACTTCCTGGACGACATGGTAAGCGAGCACCTTTACGACAGCATCGGTTTCCGGAAGGAGGGCATTATGAAGAATGCGGGTCGCCAGGGAAATGACTACTTCGACCTGCAGATGCGGGCGATTCTCAAAGAGGAGTGGGAAGAGCAAAAGGAAATTCTGAAGGCCAAGGAACCGGAGAAAGTGCCGCAGGTGATTGCCGATTATCTGTAAGGTAAAAATAAAATATCGCGAAGCATCGGATTGCATCCCGGCCGGGGTGCAATCTTTTTTTATATTTTTCTTGACATTACAATCGCCGTCTTGTATTATTTCATTGTGGTTAGACTTGTTTAACTTCTGTAATAGTTTTGGAAGACCAGATTCGATTCTGGAATATTCAATTGAAAATCAAGGGCGTCCGGCTGTTCCTCTTGCGCTTTCAGGGAAATCGTGCGTTGATATACGTATACCGAGAAAAACAGCTGGCGTCCCGGCTGAACAGTCCGGAAGCGGACGTGCTGACGCCGTCGAATTTCGATTCTTCCAAAATCAGTGCCTATGATGCCATCGCCTTCGGCTGCCCGGCAATGGGTGCGGAAGTGCTGGAGGAAGCGGAATTCGAGCCGATGTGGAACGAGTGCGAAGGCAGCCTCAGCGGAGTGAAGATTGCGCTGTTCGGTTCCTATGGATGGGGCGACGGCGAATGGATGCGCACCTGGGAAGAGAGCGCTGGGAATGCCGGTGCGATTCTGGCCTGCGACAGCGTGATGGCCAACGAGGAACCGGACGACGAAGCGAAGACCGCTTGCCGGAACCTGGGGCAGACGCTGGCATAGAATAATATAGACCCATTTACATCACTTTACACATAATAACTCCCTTTACATTACACGGAAAATGGGGGCTGCCGACGGCAGCCCCCATTTTCTTCTTTAGGATAACAGATGTTTACATTTCCGGTTCGTCCATTCCTACCGTTTGGTCTTCAGCACCTTTGCTTTGGACCAGGATGAATAGATTTTCTTTCCCTTTACGGTTTTGTACGTCCGAACCCGTACGTAGTATTTCTTCTTCGCTTTTTTCACCTTGAAGGTCTTTTTAACCGCACTCTTTTTACTGATTTTTAAAACTTTTCCGGATTTGAAGTTCTTGCGGACGGAGTACGCAATCTGATATCCGCTCACTTGATTCTTCTTCGTTTTCCAACGAACGTAAATCTTCTTTCCTCGTAACGGTTTTGCTTTTGTTACCGATGGGGTTTTCGGAACAATCCGGTATGTCACCGTTCTTTTTTCGCTAAAATTACCCTTTCCGGTAATTTCAACGGTTCCGGTGCCCACATTCTTTGCGGTTGCCTTCGATACTGTATAATCTGTTCCTTCCTTCAACGGAATTCCTTTATAGGAAAGTTGTAAGGATGGCTTCCGGATTTTTCCGGAATATGTCAGATGAGAAGATTTCATCTTTACGCTCACGTATTTCATCCTTCTCGGGATAATCCGGTAACTAAGTTCCGCTTTTCCGTTAAATCCGGCATCCTTAATTCCGGTCACCGTATAGGTTGCGTATCCAACATTTACGTTATTCTTGAACGTAATGTTGTAATCTTTTCCGGCCGTCAGGATATTTCCGTTGTACTTTACCGTAATCTTCGGAGCCACCGGAGATCCGGTATAGCGGGTGTTGTACCGAGAGCTCTGTGAATACTCACAATCTGCTATATCAACATATGTGTTGTCATCCGCCTTCTTGGCATGGCAGCGACTGCATTCATATTCATCACCGGCTTTCTTCCAGTCATGATATACATTTCCATCAGTGCAGCTGCGATATACGGCGCGCAAGGTTATATCCGAAGATACCGTAATCCGGCTTCCCGGCGTAACCGTTTTTCCATCGAAGTCCCAGCCGTCAAAGAGCATATTTTTATCCCTTTCGGTTGGAGCAGGCACGCGAAGAGTTTTGCCGGATGTGATTTTCCGTACGGTTGATTTTCCGCGGTCCGCCAGTTCCACATTGCAGTACGAAACCTTTCCGTCGGTCAAGGAGAGGGTGCAGTACTGCTGCTCGTTGTACTCATCTTCCGAGTTCTGGAGCCATACCGTCACCACGTTCTTGTCGCCAACGCGCTCGGTAAAGAGTTCCGAATCTAACAGAACATCGACATTAGACTTGCCTTCGATGTTCATTCGGCCCACATAATGGCCGTTCACGTAATAGCTCAAATACTTGTAGGAGCCATTTCCGATAGCCACATTCAGACAATATTCTCCGGATTTCTTGTTTACCGCTTCGTAACTCTGTGCACTGAGATGGGTGACGTCGTCTCCCTCAAATTTGAGGTTAAACTTGTCGCTCAGATTTACATGCATGGACTCCATGGTGGATGCATCCGACGCAAACTGTTTGTCCATCCAGTTAAACCGCTTGTTCAGCCAACTCTTGAGTGCTTTGTTGTCCTCTTCAAAACCTCTGGAATAGTGCCAACGCTGCTGATTTTTAATCCCGGATTCCTCAATGTAGTCGTGCCACCGATCCAAGGTGCCATTTTCTTTCACCGCTTCTTTCAGCGTATCCTCTTTGTCCAGATACAGTTCCCTTGCCTTTACGGCAAAATACGGATCTTTCATGATTTCAGAGAACCACCATCTGCCATTCGATGCCCAGGATACCGCCGATGAAGAGCCGAAAGGTGCTACCGAATCAGAGCCGTAGTCAAAGTCCCATACCGGTCCGAAATGAATCGGTGCATCGATGTCTTTGTACATATAAGTACTTCCGGAACCGATTTCGTTGCGCATCACTTCCGAGGTCAGCCAGAAGCTCGTAAGGCTATCCACGTCACATAAATCCACGTAGGACAAGCGCTTTCCGGCAATATCCGCCACGCACTTGTCCGGACTGTAAATTGCATCCTCCAGATTCTGTACGTAGTTTCGAATTCCGGAAAATGCCCGGTTGCTGCTGTTCAGAAATTCCGGATTTTTGAACTGAATCGGCACATCTCGGTCTGTCTTGAACTTGGATATTTCATCATAATATTTGTCCATTTCCATAAGGTATCCACCGTTAACCGACTTCGGTTTCTTGTAGTAGTCCGTCGCAGTGTATTCCTTCCCGTTGAATTTAACGGTATCGGAGGTCATCCAATCCAGGTCGGATTCCAGCTGATCTTCCAGCTTCTCGGCATCTTCATCGGAAAGGCCGTCCTTTGCCGCAATTCCTTCCGCAATGTCTCCGGCAGCGTTTTCCCAATCGAAGGCATTCACCCGATTTTTGTCCAGTTTCACCGTTTCTGTCAGCTGATAATTCCCTGCATACTTTCCATTCAGCACCACGTCGACCCATACCGAATCCATAGCAACCGTGCCAAGCTGCTTTCCGTAATAGGACGCCAGCATATTCCGCATGCAGCTTTCATCGATGTAGTTGGCAAGCAATGCCCAATGCTTGTTTTTGCCCATACCGAACAGATTGGTCTTTTTGTCCAACTTTATTTTGTACGGTTTCTTTTCAAAACGCGTCCAAGAGGAATTTCCCCGGCCGCGAATCTGGGTTTTCCCATCGTACAGTGTGGTGTTTTCGCTGTTGTATTTATCGCAGCCCTGAATCTTAAAATCTGCGGTGACATAGGTGTCCTTCGACGTGATGTCCGCACCGTCCTCCGTGTTGATGTATACCACCGGCAATTTGCTGCACAGCAGTATACACTGGGCGACCTTCTTTTGATTTTTCCATGCTTCCACCCGAATCAGTTTCTCCAAATCATCGGATGTCACACAATACTTGCTTCCTTTGCAGTTAATCTGCTTGTCATCCATGTACCACCGGTAGCTGATTCCTTCTGCGTCCCCATCGTAGGTTACCGTCAGATTCTCCCCCGGTGAAGCATAGGCTTCGTTAAAGTGCACACTCCCCGTTTCCTCTGCATACACTGTTGGAGTACAGAGGATGCCCGCTGCCCAAAGGGCAGCAAGCATCAGTACCAGTACAGGGATCCATGTTCTTTTTTTCAAATTGCTATACATTTTTCACCTATACCTTTACACATTACTTCTTAATCTTGATTTTCTTTACGCTGGAGTAGCTGCCGTAAAGCGTCTTGCCGGAAACCTTTCTGTAGGCGCGAACCTTATAGTAATAGGTCTTGCCTTTTTTCAGCTTCGTATTGGTCCAACCCCGTGTTTTGGAACCGGCAGTCTTCACGCAGTGATACTTTCCTTTGCTTGAGGTCGCTCTGTATACCTTATATCCGCCGGCATTTGCAGCCTTTTTCCAAGTTATTTTTACCTTGCGGCCCTTCAGATTCTTCACCGAAGCAATCTTTACCTTGGAAGGTTTCGCCACCTTCTTTGCCTCTTTGATCTTAAAGCTTACCTTTACCTTTCCGGTGTATCCGCGCTTGGATATTCCGGTAACTGTTGCCGTCGCAGTACCCCTCTTCACGTTGTTGGAGTAGGTTACCTTGTAATGAACCTTTTCGGTCAACGCCTGATCTCCGTCTTTTACCACAACCGGCGTCAATGCCTTGCCGGTGTATGTCTGATCCGGAGCAGATACCGTGCACTTCGAGAGGGACTTCTTCTTCATGTATCCGGTATTCGGGTCGAAATCGTAACGAACGCCTTCAATCACGGTCGGTTCCGTTACGTAATCATTACCCCAGTAGTACCGTGTACCAACGACTTTGTTGTTTGAATCGGTTTCGTTCTCAAACGCTCCACGAAGCAGGACGCCGTTGGTATCGAATTTGAAGTATCTTGAAGTTACCTTCTTGTTGCCCGGTGTGGCAATCTTCGTATCCTTACCGTCCTTGCCGACGTACATCTCACCATCGTCCGGAGATACAGCGTTATTGAGTCTTCTCCGGAAGTAGTACATGTTTCCGTCGATTTCTCTCCACCGGATGGCATAGGAGCCGCCGCCTTCATAGTATCTCGTAATCGTCTTCTCGGTTCCGTCCTTCAATGTAACGGTTTCCGTTACGAAACTGCCCTTGACGAACACGCCTTTTTTATTAAAAGTATATTTCTTTCCATCGATGGTAACCGTACCGGTTGATGCGTAGCCATCCTTGTCCATGTAATACCAGTCATTGCCAATCGACACCCAATGATTCTTGACAAATTCCCCATTTTTCAGATAACGAGGAAGACCGGTTTCCTTATCGGTAACCATGCCGGTCTTATCCGAAGGAATTTTCTTAGAAATTCCGCACTTCTTGCAGACCAGTCGATTATTTACGACTACAAATTCGTGCTGATCATTGGCACAGGTTTCCTTTACCTTCTCCTTACTGTAGCAGTAATCATTCATCTTCGTGCCATCGGCATCGTAGACATCCACAGAGAATTTCGTATCGGTGGCATTCATCTTGAAGTAAACACCGGTGAAATCATCAATCGGGTCTACCGCAAAGTTAAAGCCCTCTGGTTTCGATGGCGGATATGCTTTGCCACCGGTAGTGCCGCAAACGTAGTACACAACGCCATTCTTTTCGTCCGTCTCTCCTTTTGTGGTCGGATGGGTTCGAACCAGGGAGTGATCATGTCCGGAGAACATAAAGTCGATTCCCGCCCGTTCGCAAGCATCCGGAATGTACTTCGTAAAGGACTTACAGTCATCTGTCGTCGCATTGGTGCCGTATGGCGGCTGATGGGAAACTACAATCTTCCATTTCGCATTGCTCTTTGCTGCGTCCGAAACCAGCCACTCGGCATCTTCCTTTGCCGCCTGATCTTTGGAATTATATCCCAGAACGGCAACGTATACATTACCGTAGGTAACCGAATAATGCTGCTGATTGCTGATATCAAACAGTTTCTTCTGATTGATTCCTTCCGTGTCTCCGTAGAATTCGTGGTTGCCGCTTACATGAATCATATCGGTTCTGTTAAACGGTGCTGCGCTGAACATATCCAGGATAGAAGTCCATTCGTTATACAGATTCGAGGTCTCCACGAAATCTCCTGTCTGCACGCCGAAGGAATACTTATCCTTTGCCAGGTCCTTCATAATATCCTGTAGGATACTTTTATCCTCTACCTGTGTGTCACCCAGCAGGAAGAATTTCGTATCCTCACCGTTATTGTAGGTACTGAATTCTCGTACATCGGACCAGTGTTCTCCGTCACCTACCTTATAAACGTAATCGTTTCCGCTCTTCAGGTCCGTGACATTCACGGTGTTGATGTAAATGGTCTTATTGTTCGTCGCAATCGAAGAACCGTCGAAATTCAATCTTTCGCAAGTTCCTTCCTGTTCCTTAAAGGCCTTGTCCTTTTGTTCTTCATAGTCGCTCTTCAGTGCCACCTTCGCCACGGCCTTCTTTTCCGCGCTCGCCGGATTGGACATCCACGTAATGCTCTTGGTATTTTCCGAATTCTTCACCGCGTTCAGCTGAATGTACGCCGGTGCTCCATCTTCATTTGCACCGGAATTGAAAATTTGAGCCGTTTCGATGAACGAAGGTTTTCCCTGTGCATCCTTTGCGTAAATCGAAATTTTCTGCGCATCGCGGAATCTCGATGTGGTCAGCGTTCCACGGATATCGGTTTCCCCGATTTTCTCGCCGTCCGCCATGTAGATACCAATCCCTTTTACCTTCTTGCCATTTTTGTCGGTAACGATAATCTTCGTATCTTCTCCGGCCACCGTATTCTCAACGCTAATGTTGTATGCCGATTTTACTTCCATGCGCTGTGTCTTGCGGGTAAAAGGAAGTTCGTGGGTCTCGCCCTGATCGTCCGTGTACTCAAAATTACCGGCCGTCACCGCATAAGTGAATTTCTTATCCTTCGTCAAATCGGTCGGCACACCCACCTTGACCGTCGCAAGATTTCCTTCCCCGGAAACATCCGCATCCGCCTTCTTCTTTACAAAAATCTGAACGCTGTTATCGGTCTTGTTGTATACCGGCGCCTTCGCTTCTTCGAATCCGTCCGCGTATTCCACCGTATAATCCGAAATACCCTTGCCCAGTTCGATTTCCGTCGATGCGCTGTTCACACATTTCCGATCATCTGCCTTCAGATTCAGGCTAACCTGTTCACCCAAGTACGCTCCGTCTTCCGCAGCATACACGTTTACCTTCGGCTTATTCTGATCGGTTCCGTCCACATCGAAGGAGAACTTTTTGGTCGTTTCGTTTCCTTCCTTATCCCGAATCAGCACCTTAATGGAATGAGTTCCATTCGGCAGATACCAGTTGTTCAGATAAATCGTATCCTTACTCTTATCCTCCAGCAGGGAATTGTTTTCCAGTGCTTTGTCGGTAATGTTCTTTCCATCGATCCAGATATTTTTAGTGTTGTAGTCCACACCGGATGTGTACTTGTTTTCCACATCGGAAACATTCACCTCAAAGTTTGCGGTGTTGGACTTGATGGCTTCTTCTTTATTATTGAGACCGATTCCGTTTACCGAAATGCTGTTAATCAGCGGGTTATCCGTGTCTGTCGTATTCGCGCCGTATACGAACTGTACGTTATCGACATAAATAGAACCCTTGATGTCCGCCTTCGGAACCCGAACAATTTTTCCGTCTTCTTTGATGAAGTTTCCTCCCGATGGCGGCAAATACATCAGACGAATGGTCTCTCCACCAATCAGCTTAAACGGCCCCTTCAGTGGTTCGTGGCTTTGTGGATTAACCAGTTTTGCTTCTACATATTTCCAGCCGGTCCAGTCAATGCCGCCCAATTCTTCTGCACTTTCATTGCTGCACCCATTCGGTGTAAAGTTCAGTGTCTGTACTCCGCCGGTTCCGTCCTTCACACGAATTCGAAGCCAGAAATTCGGCGTTCCCTTCGGTGCATATACGTACATTCCGATTGCCGATGGATTTCCCGGAATCTCCTGGGTTTCGTTGGAGAATCCAACGCACGCACCCTCGGTGCTTCCTCCGACGCCGGAGAAATCGTAGTTCAACTTGAGGGAATTATTTCCCTTCCGAACCGGTTCTCCACTGGAGATTCCTACGATTTCCGCGGATTCCTTTCCGCCTCTGGAATCCTCAGCACCGGTTGTTGGATCCACGTAGTTCGGATAATGTCCGTATAACAGCTTTGACGAAGAAGATGTTCCCAGCCATTTGCCGTCCTTATCCCATACGCCGCGAATCTGCCCGCCGCCGGCATCAAAGCCGGCGCGATTAAAGGTCCAATAATCCTTCGCCGCAACGGTTTTCCCGTCGACCACCTGATCTTCAAAATCCATGGCAACGGTTGGCTGCAGTCCAACGACAACGGCCACCTTTCCATTCACTTCTTTGTTGTGTTTATACGCACAGTGAACGGTTCCGTATAATGTTTTTCCATCGGAAGACACGAATTTGTTGCCATGGAATTCTCCCAGCTTCACATTCGGGTCGGTCACTTCTTTTTTGTCCGCATCTTTCAGATCGGTTACGCTCCAGTCAAAATCATCATCGGAATAATGAATCTGACGATTCTTGTATTTTACCGTGAGCCCGAGATCCGATTCCTTTTCAAATCCAAGCGCAACTTCTTCATTCTCAAAAGAGATTGAATCCGGCTGCTGAACTTCGATGGTCGTCGTTCCAACAACGTCGTTTCCAACCTTCAGCTGTACTTCTGCCGTTCCGGTTTTCTCGCCGGCTGTAAATGTACCGTCTTCCGTGATGGTGCCCATCTGGCTGTCCTTCAGTACAAACTTTGCGCCGGACGGAATGTTTGCCTTTCCTCCCGCACTGTCTGCACCCGTTGCCTTAAACTGCACCTTCGATCCCGGAGTGTACACTTCATTATCCGGAGCAATCGTCGCATGGTCAAATTCACCGCTGCCCTTCGCATCGGAATACACCATCAATGCAGAAGATACTTTTCTTTCCACGCCATCGGAAGGACTGTTCTTTACCGTCAGCTCATCGGTTCCTTCGGACTTGCTGGCATAGGTATAGGAGCCGCCGCCATCAATATAGATTGCTTCCTTACAGCCCAGTTTCACCATGGTCTGTGCAGTCTCTTCATAAGTCATTCCAACGGATTTCGGTGCCTGTCGTCCATCTGCACCAAAGAAAACTACTTCTCCGTTTTCCTTTATACCAACCGCATTTCTAGGCATTCTGCCTTTATCTGCACGGAGCCAATCCGCCAGGTCCACTTTGCCATCTGTGACCAACTTATACGGTCCGCCAATTGCTTCTTTGACGTCGCTCAGGTCAGCCGATCCGTGCATATCACGAATTACCGCTTTGCCCGGTTTTCCGTCTTCCCCCTTCAGTATTGCAAAATAATAGTAACCTTCACTCCAGCCACTGGTGTTCTTTACCACTTTTCCGTTCATGACAAGGACACCGACAGGCTCTCCGGTGGTCATATTAAAGTAATCTCCATTCGTCGCCGCTACGATATTCTTTCCGGTCTTTTTGGTCACTGCGGCCGCCTGATCTCGAACGGTTTGCAGTCCCCACTTTCCACTGGTATCGTAATCCTTATAGCTGGCAAGGATTCCGGCTTTTTTTGTGAGATCCACAGTCGCAGCATATCCCTGTACCTGATTATCCCCTTGGGAGTCTACCAGTGTGATATGCTGTTCTTTTACTCCCGGTGCAATGCTGTACTGCTTCAGCGAAGTCAGCAGTTTCCCTTCCGGAGCGGTAAAATCCGCAGCGAAAACGCTTTCCACATTGCAGAGAGTCAGAAGAAATACACAGCTTAACGCTATGCTGAACATTTTCTTCAGTTTTCCCATTTCCATTTTCCAATCCTTTCTTCAAACTTCATTCGATGGACGATTATCGGTGGTATAAAAATACAGTTTAAGTCTACCCCTCTATTAGATTTTTGTCACTGCACTTGTAGTTTAAATAAATCTTAAGTATACCATAATTTTTCCCAATTCATTATTGTTTACATTTATATTCGCCGGAGCATCTATTCAGAATGCATATATACATCGAAAAAAGCTGTGATATAATCATAGGTAATCAAACCATCAAGGGAGGATTAGAGATGAACACAATTACAAGAGAGACCGCATGGGGACTTCTGACGAAGTACAACAAGGAGCCCTTTCATCAGCATCACGCAGTGACCGTGGAAGGCGTCATGAGATATTACGCGGAGAAAATCGGCGAAGATCCGGATTTCTGGGGAATCTGCGGACTGCTTCACGACGTGGATTTCGAGCAGTGGCCGGAGGAACACTGCACCAAAGCCCCGGAGCTTCTGGCGGAAATCCAGGCGCCGGAGGAAATGGTCCACGCCATCTGCAGCCACGGTTACGGCCTCTGCTGCGACGTCCGGCCGGAGTGTGAAATGGAGAAATTTCTTTTTGCCGCCGACGAACTCACCGGACTGATCGGCGCCGCCATCATTCTTCGCCCATCCCACAGCTGCAAGGATATGGACGTGAAGTCGGTGAAAAAGAAATTCAAAGACAAGCGATTTGCCGCAGGCTGCGACCGGGAAGTCATCCAAAAGGGTGCGGAGATGCTGGGCTGGGAACTGACCGATCTTTTCCAGACCGTGCTGGAAGCCATGCAGTCTTTGCCGGATCCGGAGGAGCTAGATGCCCGGAACGGAATCGAAGGATAATAAATTATGGGACAAAAAACTCGGCAAGCCGGACGCCTGCCGAGTTTTTTGCATTATTACTTTCTATTTCACCATTTTGTTTCTTGCATATACGATTATGTACGAGATAATCCAGCCAGGTCGCATGTACTATACATCATACATTCTTACATGTCAATTCCTGAATCAATCCCTCCCCATGTGATGAACCGACCAAGCCCTAGTTGCATTATCTATTTCCATCCGCGCACAATCCTATATGCCTAGAATTTTGAGGACGATTCACGCTGTTTAACAAAAAACTTCAAAATAGCGTGAACGAAATCCGCCGACTTTATGAAATTCTAATTTCTGACCGATGACGCCCTGCCTTTTGTTCACGCTAAAAAGAATTTTCCCCTTCAAAAAGCGTGAACTGTTTTTCGAAATCATGTTTTCACGCAGCGGGCTGCTCGGAAACACCGGCTGAAAAAAGGAATTCGTTCACGCTAATCCGCCCAAAATGTAAGAATAGCGTGAAGTCGCACCGAAATTCTAGGCATATTTAACCATTTGCATCGAGATCGCTCTAATTATCGAGTGGGCACTCAGGGGACGCTCCAAGAGGCATCCGCCACACCACAAAAGCCGCCCGACAGGTTCGAACCCTGTCGGGCGGCTTTCACTACACGCAATTCTCTTCAATTACTTCAGCACCACTGCGATGAACTTCTTCTTACCCTTCTGAATGATGATTTTGTCATCCTTGAAGTCCTCCAGCGTTACCTGGTGCTTTCTGTCCACAACCTTCTCGTCGTTGATCTTGAAGCCGCCTTGCTCAATCATGCGGAATGCTTCACTGTTGCTGGATACCAGCTTGAGTTCCTTGGCCAGTGCCGCCAGGCCGATGCCTTCGCCCTCAAATACGGAACGCTCCATCTCCACGCTCGGAATGTTCTCTGCCGCAGCAGCGTTTCCGCTAGTAAATACCTTGCGGGATGCTTCCAGCGCTTCCTGCGCTGCCTTCTCGCCGTGAACCAACTTGGTTACCTCGTAGCCCAGGATTTCCTTCGCCTTATTGATTTCGGAGCCTTCCAGTGCGGACAGTCTGTTCACTTCTTCCATCGGCAGGAAGGTCAGCATTCTCAGGCACTTGTTCACGTCCGCATCGTTCACGTTTCTCCAGTACTGGAAGAACTCGTACGGAGATACTCTGTTCTCATCCAGCCAGAGCGCACCCTTTGCGGTCTTGCCCATCTTCTTGCCTTCACTGTTGGTCAGCAGTCCGAAGGTCATGCCGTATACTTCCTTGTCGCACGCCTTACGGGTCAGATTCACGCCGGCGATGATGTTGGACCACTGGTCGTTTCCGCCGAACTGTGCCTTCAGGTCAAAGTCTCTTGCCATAACCATGAAGTCGTATGCCTGCAGTGTCATGTAGCAGAACTCGAAGAAGGACAGACCCTCGTTCCGATCCATTCTGCTCTTGAAGCACTCCGCTCTCAGCATGGTGTTTACATTGAACTGCGTACCGATTTCTCTGGCGAACTCGGTGTACTTCGCTTTCCGAATCCATTCCGCGTTGTTTACGCTGACAGCCTTTCCTTCCAGCGGCTCTCTGTTCTGATGTCCCGGAACGTATACGCCGCCGTTGCCCTCGTATTTCCACTCATCGTCAAACTCGAAGAATCTTTCGAACAGCTTCTTGAACGCTCTGCAGTTATCGTCGATGGTATCGATGGTCATCACCTGACGCATGTCACTTCGACCGGAAGGGTCGCCCACTTCACCGGTGCCGCCGCCCAGCAGAATAACCGGAGTATGTCCGTATTTCTGCATGTACAGCATGATAATAATCTGGATGAAGTGTCCCACATGCAAACAATCCGCAGTCGGATCGAAACCGATGTAGAACTTAATCTTTTCCCGGCCCAGCAGGTCTCTCAATGCCTCCGGATTGGTACACTGTTCAATCAATCCTCTTTCCTGAAGTACGTCGAACACGTTATCGTACTTGCTCACATTGTCTGGAATCTGAAACATTTTCTCTCTCCTTCTCAATCTATCATAATAAAATTATCCTTCGAAACGATGACATTATTCTATCATATTCCCGGGGCAAAATAAAAGGCTCCGCAGCATTTTGCCGCGAAGCCTGAATACTTCATTTCCGGATTTCTGAACCCACATCGCAACAAAATCACCTCTTCAGTTAGGAGAAGAGGTAATAGTAGGCCTGCTTGTGAGATCTGTTTCTAAGAAATGTAGTCATTGTTCCATCCTCTTTGTGTTGTGATTTATTACAATATATCACCGCATTTGTATGATGTCAACATATTTTTCGGAAGTTTTCGGGTAAAAACACAATTGTTTTTACCCGAACGTTTCCGATTAGTCGTCTCCCTGCGTCCGAACTTCTTCTTCAATACGAGCCACCTCTTCGCCCAAATGCTCCAATCCCGGAAGCATATCCGCATATCGACTTTCGGAGCAGCGAAGAACGCCGGCTTCCTTCTCGGACACACCCAGCTGATAATCCGCGCGGTTCAGCGCCAGTAGGGTTCCGGCCCCGCCGATACAACCTCCCGGGCAGGCCATTCCTTCCAGCAGATATCCGTTCAGCTTTCCGGCTTTTGCCCGCATCAGCATTTTACGGCAGTTGTCCAAGCCCTCGGCGCGCTCGATCAGAACTTCTCGATCCGGATCCACTTCTTCCAGACGCTTCTTCACCGCTTCCGCTACGCCGCCGCTGCGGGCGAAACCGTAGCCATCGCTGCTGGCGCGGCGGAGTTTCTCTCCTTCCGATATTGCGCTGAAGTCCACTCCTTTCGCCGCGAACATTCCGGCAACCTCTTCATAGGTCAATACGAAATCCACGTAGCTCTTCACGCTCCGGCGGCTGGCTTCCTGTTTCTTTGACAGGCACGGTCCGATGAATGCCACCTTGCACTCCGGATGTAGCTTTTTCGCCAGGCGAGCACTCAGTACCATTGGCGTCAACGCCATGGAAATGTTTCCGGCAAACTCCGGGAACTGCTTCTTTGCCATAATGGACCACGCCGGGCAGCAGCTGGTGCCCATGAACGGCAGGTTTTCCGGCACGTCGTGCATGAAATGCTCCGCTTCCTGGATGGTACACAGATCCGCACCTACGGCAACTTCCACGACATCCGAAAATCCCAGCTTGCCGAAAGCTTCTTTCATCTTGGTGTCGGTCAGTTCTTTTCCGAACTGTCCGGCGATGGACGGTGCCACCATAGCGATAACCGGTGCATCGTCTTGCATTGCTTTGATGGTTTGATAGATCTGACCCTTATCCACGATAGCGGCAAACGGACAGGAGTTCAGGCACATGCCACAGGAAACGCACTTTTCCTGGTCAATTTCCGCATGACCGTACTCATCCTTGTGGATGGCGTTGATTCCACAGGCTTTCTCACAAGGGCGCTCCTGCTTTACGATGGCGTTGAACGGGCACACCTGAACGCAGCGGCCGCACTTGATGCACTTGTCCGGATCGATGACGGACCGTCCGTCCTTCTGAATGGTGATGGCATCCTTCGGGCAAACCTCCTTGCACGGATGTTCCAGGCATCCCTGACATCCGTTGGTCACCGTCACGCCATCCGGACAGCAGTTGCAGGCGAACCGAATGATATCGATGAGCGGCGGTTCATAGTATTTCTCGGCAATCATGCTCTCATCCACGCCCTTTGATGTGTTGGCATGCTCGTTGATTTTCCGGAGCGACATCCCCATCGCCACCCGAAGGCGTTCGCCGATGATGGCTCTCTCCAGGAAAATGCTGTCCCGGAAAGGCTCGTTCTCGCCGGAAATAATCTTGTACGGCAGGTCGTCCAGCTGCTCCGGGCCGCCTCCTTCGTAGGCCAGCCTTGCCACCTCTTCAAATACCCTTCTGCGAAGTTTCGTCTTGTCTGTGATGTACCCTTTCATGTTCTCCTCCAATTCATGAAATCGTGCAACAGAAAACCCGGGGCATCCGCCGATGCTCTGGGTTTTCTGTTATTAGTTAAAAGTAAAATGCGTGCTTCCCTCTACATTTCAAATAACCAATCATCACATATTGAATTTTATTTTAATTTCCCCGTACCGCCCCCGTCCAACAGTCCCGAGAAAATCATCGTCCTCTATATTTTTTATTCCCTACTTTGTTCCGTACAGGCGGTCTCCCGCATCGCCCAAGCCCGGAAGGATGTAAGCGTTTTCGTTCAGGCATTCATCCTTTGCCGCAATGTAGATGTCCACATCCGGATGTGCGATGTGGAGCGCCTCAATTCCCTCCGGTGCCGCAATCAGACACATGAACTTGATATTGGTAGCGCCTCTCTTCTTGATGAAGTCGATGGCTGCAATCGCGCTTCCGCCGGTTGCCAGCATCGGATCCACCACGAAACACTCCCTCTTCTCAATATCCACCGGCAGCTTACAGTAATATTCCACCGGCTTGTGGGTTTCCGGATCCCGGTACAGCCCCACATGACCGACCTTTGCGTTCGGCACCAGTGCCAGCATTCCATCCACGAACCCCAGTCCGGCCCGCAAAATCGGAACGATGGCGATATCTTCTCCCTTCAGCATCTTCACCTGTGTGGTGCACATCGGGGTTTCGATTTCCACATCCTCCAGCGCCAGATCCCGAGTTGCCTCAAAACCCATCAGCATCGCCACCTCGGTTGCCAGCTCCCGGAATTCCTTTACGGTCGTGGATGTTTTTCTCATCAGCGAAACCTTGTGCTGAATCAGCGGATGATCGAATACATAAACCTTTCCTTCTCTTGCCATTACTTTCCTCCGATTAAATCTCTTCCAGCATATTGATTCGGCGCAGGTGTTTTCCGCCCTCAAATTCCGTCTTCATCCATGTATCGATCATTTCAAAAGCCAGCTCCTGAGAGATCATCCGAGCGCCCATGGCAATTACGTTGGCATTGTTGTGTCTCCGGCACATCTCCGCCATCTCCACGGAAGTGCACAGCGCACAGCGAATGCCCTTCACCTTGTTGCAGGCGATGGAAATTCCAATACCGGACCCGCAGATTGCAACTCCCCGCTCCGCCTTACCGGAAGCCACCGCTTCTCCGACGGCTTTTCCGTAAATCGGGTAATCCACCGATTCCGTAGAATTCGTGCCCATATCCAGCACTTCGTGACCTTCCGCAATCAACTTCTCCTTGACCGCTTCCTTCAGGGGATAACCCGCGTGGTCGCATCCAATCGCAATAATCATTTCTTCCACCTCCTACACATGTATCACGTCGTACCCTGCCGACTTGAGCATCCGGTTCATCACCGAGAACCCCAGTTCTTCTTCCGGAAGGGCCCGAACTAGAATCACATCTACATCTTCCCGATCCAATTCTCTCAGACGGGCAAAAAAATCCTTCGCCGCGGCCTTACTGTCCCGGCCGTAATTCAGCGCCACCGCCTTCTGCCGAGCGTATTTGCACAGTCGCAGCTGCTCTTCGATTTCCCGCTCCACCGCAGCGTCATCGTCGCCTTCGATAATCTTCACTTCCGCCTTCGGCGCATAGTGACGATACTTCATTCCCGGTGCCTTCGGGTGGAACTCTTCCCCCACGCTGCGATGCATCGGATCCACGAACAGCGCCGGGTCGTATTTCACTTCGCTTCCCAAAGTAAACTCCAGCATTTCCTTCGTGATATATCCCGGCCGCAGAATCATCGGCACTTCCCCAGTCAGGTCCAGCACCGTGGATTCAATGCCCACCTCGCAGTCTTCTCCCAGAAGAACCGCATCGATCCGGCTGTCCATATCCTCCAGCACATCTTCGTATCGGGTCGGGCTGGGTCTGCCGGACCGGTTGGCGCTGGGCGCCGCAATCGGTCTTTCTGCCGCCCGAATCAAATCTCTGGCCGCCTCACTGAGGGGCATGCGAATTCCCACGGTATCCAATCCTCCGGTAGTCACCATCGGCACGCCCTCGGCCTTTTTCATGATAAAGGTAATCGGTCCCGGCCAGTAAGCCTGAATCAGCGGCACCGCCACTGCCGGAATTTCCGACGCCACATCCGCCAGCTGTCCCATCTCCGCAATGTGAACGATCATGGGATTATCGCTGGGACGGCCTTTGGCTTCGTACACCGACCGAACCGCATCCGCATCCAGCGCATTGGCCCCCAGGCCGTACACCGTCTCTGTGGGAAACGCTACCAGTCCGCCTCGCCGGATGATCTCGCCGGCATGAGCGATATTTTTTTCTGTAATCTCAAGTCTTTCGGTATCCATTAGAAGCTCTTCATCTTCTCTGCCTGGTCATGGGTGATCAGAGCGTCGATAATTTCGTCCAAATCTCCATCCAGGAAGTTTTCCAATTTGTAGATTGTCACGTTAATTCTGTGATCGGTTACACGACCCTGCGGGAAGTTGTACGTCCGGATTCGCTCGGAACGGTCTCCGCTTCCCACCTGGCTCCGGCGCTCTGCCGAAATCTTGTCGTTCTGCTCCTGGAGCATCAGGTCGTACAGACGGGCCTTCAATACCTTGAAAGCTTTGTCCTTATTCTTAATCTGGGATTTCTCATCCTGGCAGGTTACCACCAGTCCGGTCGGAATGTGGGTCAGACGAACCGCTGAGTCCGTGGTGTTAACGCACTGTCCGCCGTTACCGGAAGCGCGGTACACATCCACCCGGACGTCATTCGGGTCAATCTTCACTTCCACGTCATCTACTTCCGGCAGCACCGCGATGGATGCGGCAGAAGTGTGAATCCGTCCGCTGGACTCCGTCTCCGGCACACGCTGTACCCGGTGCACGCCGCTCTCGAACTTCAGACGGGAGTACGCGCCCTTACCCTTGATCATGATAACCGCTTCCTTCACACCGCCGATTCCGGTATCGTTCAAGTCGATGATTTCCGTCTTCCATCTTCTTCTCTCTGCATAGCGCAGGTACATTCTCATCAGGTCGCCGCCGAACAGCGCCGCCTCGTCTCCGCCGGTGCCGGCACGAACTTCCAGAATAACGTTCTTCTCATCGTTCGGGTCCTTTGGCAACAGCAGAATCTTCAGCTCCTCCTGGGATTTCTCGATGCCCGCTTCCAGTTCCTTGATTTCTTCCCGAGCCATCTCCCGGAGTTCCTCATCGTCTTCCATCTCGAAGATTTCCTTGGAATCCTCCAGCTCCTGCTTCATATCCTTGTAGTGCTTGTATTCCTTCACAATCGGCTCCATTTCGCCCATTTCCTTCATGTACTTCTGCCATGTCGGCTGGTCGGAAATGATATCCGGGTCGGAAACTTTTTTTGCCAGCTCCTCGTACTTGTCTACGGTAAAATCCAATTTGTCAAACATAATCTTTTTCCTCTATATTATATATGTAAAAAAACGATAACATTTCTTCCGGTCTTCCGGCGCGTCATCTGCTGTCGTTACAAGAAAATCACGCTCTTTGCCATTATATCACATCCCACATCCGTATAAAATACAGTCATACGAAAAAGGGATGCTGCAGTCTCTCCCACAGCATCCCCCTTACTCGTTCGTTCCCTAAAGGTTGTACTTGTTCTTGAACTTTTCGATACGTCCGCCACGGTTTGCAAACTTCTGCTGACCGGTGAAGAACGGATGACACTCAGAGCAAACGTCCACTCTCATCTCGGAGTTGTTGGACAGTGTCATAAATGTATTACCACATGCGCAAGTAACTTTACATTCCTTATAATCAGGATGGATTCCTTCCTTCATGTTGTCTCTCCTCTTTCTGTGAATGTCCATTCGGGCACGGCTTAGTCCATTACCCAAATAGCTTTATAATTATATCAGCATGAAACCCTGTGCGCAAGGGATTTTTGCTTTATTTTTCGGGTTTTTTGCCCTTTTCTTTCGATTTTTCGTGAAGGAAGCGCTTTCACCCCGTCAATTTGTCCATTCCCTATCAATCATTGCACCCCGCTCCCCCGATGGTTATAATATATTTGTAAAAAAAGGTTTATTTTTCAACATGTTCCGGCAGTTCGGAATGCATCCCGCTGTCGAATCGATTACTGAAAGGAAATTCACTATGCTACAGGGAAAAACCGTGCTGCTGGGCATTACCGGTGGCATCGCAGCATATAAGAGTGCCATGCTGGCCAGCGCTTTGAAGAAACAGCACGCCGATGTGCACGTCATTATGACCGAGAACGCCACTCGGTTCATCGCACCCCTCACCTTTGAAACCCTGACCAACAACCGGGTTTCGGTGGACACCTTTGACCGAAATTTCAAATACGATGTGGAACACATCTCTTTGGCGAAAGCCGCAGATTTGATCTGCGTGGCTCCGGCCACCGCCGACTTCATGGCAAAGGCGGCCCACGGTCTGGCCGACGATATGCTCACCACCGTTCTTCTGGCAGCGAAGTGTCCGAAGCTGGTGGCGCCGGCCATGAACACTGCCATGTATGAAAATCCGATTACTCAGGATAATATGGCGATTCTCCGGAAATACGGATTCCACATTATGAATCCGGCCAACGGCCACCTGGCCTGCGGCGATTCCGGTCCGGGAAAAATGCCGGAACCGGAGGTGCTGCTGGAAGAAATTCTGTACCTCCTGGCCTGCGACAAGGATTTTGCCGGGAAACGGGTTCTGGTTACCGCCGGTCCAACGCAGGAATCCATCGACCCGGTGCGATACATCACCAACCACTCCACCGGAAAGATGGGATACGCGCTGGCACGGGCCGCTTCGTTCCGCGGCGCGGAAGTCACCTTGATTTCCGGTCCTACTGCTCTTCAGCCGCCGGTACACGCAGAATTCATTCCGGTTACCGACGCCGAGGAGATGCATGACGCGGTTCTGGAACAGGTGCCGAAAGCCGACTTCATATTTAAAGCTGCCGCCGTTGCGGATTACACTCCGGCAGTGACATACGATCAGAAGGTCAAGAAGAAGGACGAGGACATGTCCATTCCCCTTACCCGAACCAAGGATATTCTAAAGGACGTTGCCGGAATTCGCCGGGCAGACCAAATCCTCTGCGGGTTCTCCATGGAAACGGAGAACCTCATCGAAAATTCCCGGGGGAAATTAGAACGAAAAGGACTGGATATGATTGCCGCCAACAGCCTGCGGACGGAAGGGGCCGGATTCGGCACCGACACCAACGTGATTACGGTAATCACCAAGGATCTGGTACGGGAACTGCCGATTCAATCCAAATTCGATGCGGCAGGTGAACTGCTCACCATGGCGTTGGCCATGGCGAATCGGGAATAATTTTACTTACTTATATGGTTGCTTAGAAAAACGCGCCTTCTCCGCGGGGGGAGGAGGCCGCATCGCTCGGTGATATCGAGCAGAGAGAGGGCTTTTATGTTATTTAGTGAAAACAATGCAGATATTCTGTACAACGAGATTACCGGTGCTTATCTGGATCGAGGGTACATGCATGGCGAAGGTCTGACCAAGGATCAGGTAAATCGGTCACGAGACCTGTTCAAGGCCATGGCCTACGACCTAATTGACCGCGGCGATGAAACCGGACGAATTCACACACCGGAGATTCTGGCCGTGTGGAAAAACCACCTCCATACCGGCAATTCGGAACCGGAGGACGGCTGGCTGCAGCATTGCTACATGTTTCTTCGGAATCAGCTGTTCCCCCATCTTCCGGGGCCGGCGGATGCCGACGCTTTCCGCCAGCAGCGGAACAACCTGCTCCAGCTGATGCGCGGCGTATTCATATATGAACAGAAAACCCTTCCTTTCGATCCCACAAAGGATCTTCGCCTGCTCAGCGATGTTCAGATTGCAGCCGGCCACTTCAATCCGGAATACACCAAGATGCACAAGATGATTCGCAACAAGTACATCTACGAATTCATGCGCATTGGCATCGATATTACACCGTACAACACCCTGGGTCATATCAGCGGTGTGCATTACGTTGCCATGTATATGGCATATCAGCTGCACCAGGTAGGGATGCCGGTGGATCTGGGCATCATCTCCGGTGCCGCTGCCATGCATGACATCGGGAAATACGGCTGCCGCCCATTCGAAGAAAAGCGGGTACCGTATCTTCATTACTACTACACCAACTATTGTCTCAGCCGGAATGCCCTTCCCACCATTGCGCACATCGCCGCCAATCACTCCACCTGGGACCTGGAACTGGAGAACCTTTCCGTGGAATCCCTGCTGCTCATCTATGCGGATTTCCGCGTAAAGAGCACCCGAGTGAAGGACCGGGAAGTCATTCACTTCTATTCCCTCAAAGAAGCGTTCGATGTCATCCTGAACAAGCTGGACAACGTGGATGCCGCCAAGCGCCATCGCTACGTAAAAGTCTACGCCAAACTGAAGGATTTCGAAGACCTGATGATTGAGAACGGAGTTTCCGTGGATATTCCGAAAGATGCCACCGCACATTTCGATGAGCAGTGCATTCAGAAACCGATTCCACTGCGCCTCCGCCCGGCTCTGCTCCGAAACGATGAGGTGGTGCAGGAGCTGAAATTCCGGGCCATCGGCCATAACATTCGGGTGATGAGCCGATTCAGTAATCCGGAACAGTTCGCCAGCCTGATCGAATCCGCTCGCAGCTGTCAGCGCTGGAAGGACACCCGTACCTACATCACTCTTCTGGGAGAGTACTCCACCTACATGTCCGAGGATCAGAAAAACCTGACCCTGAATTTTCTGTACGAAATGTTGGCTCATCAGGCCAGCGACATTCGAGAGCAGGCGGCGGTACTCATGGGCCGCATCGTAGCAAATTACCGGGAAGAGTACAAAAAAGAACTGCCGAAGGATGTCCCTTCGCCCAACATCACTTCCACCAACATCTATCAGTTTGAATCCTTTCTGATAAAAATACTGAACCCGGATTACAAAGTGACCGACCATCACCGGAAATGGATTACTTCCTGTGCGGACTTCTACGTAGAATCTGCTCTGAACAACTGCAATCCGGCACGCCGGCACTTCTATTTCGATGTGCTGGAGAAATATTACGATTCGGACGATGTATCGGAAGCGCGAATTGTCGTTTTGATGATTACCGCCCTTCGAATCAATCCGTCCTGGTGCCCGGACTCCTTTATTCAGACCATCCGCTTCTTTTCCAAGAATATGCTGGGTTCCTTCTCCCAGGATGTGGACCTGATTACCTTGGACGTGATGGATCACTATTTCGGCGATACCATGGACAACTTCACGGATATCCGCCGGAGGGATATCCTGGGGCTGTCGGGAAAAACCCTTACCGACAAAGAGCTGTCCACCATGTTCCTGGACAATCTGAAAACCCGCACTTCCTGGAACCGAAAGATGGCCAACATCCGTTATATGCTGGAATCGGTGCATACCGAGGTGGGACAGGCCCGCATCCTTCAGATTGCGATTCACCTGGCCAACCTGATTAAGAACAGTGAAACCGTCACTGTTCGCCGATATGCGGCTCAGGTTCTGTTCCAAATCCTGCCGGATCTCACATCGGATCAGGCCAACGAGCTGATGATTGAAATTTTCAACGGATTGGAAATCGAGGATTACCAGTTCAGCCGGTCCTTGCCGAAGGTGCTGGGCATCATCACCCTGTATCTTCCGCCAAAGGAGCTGGATGAGGTAATCGACGAACTGGAGAAAATGCTGAACAACGGCGTGGAGCGTTCCGCCTGTGCGGCTCTCCAGACCATTGCCGTCATTCTGGAAGAATGCAGTATCTACAAATTCAAAGAAAAGGACGGCGTCATGGAAACCCGGACCTCCCGACTGCTGGGACTCCTTCTGAAGGGTTTTGCCTATTACCGTGCGCCGATTTCTCAGGAAGCCTTCCGCATGATTGGCGAAAGAATCTTCCATAGCGAGAAGCTCACCCCGGAGCAGAAGCACGACCTCGCGGCTCGCTGTTTCAAGCGACTGGTAACCATCATCCCGTTTTCCGCCAAGGAACGGGAGGATTTGCAGTTCTACAATAACTCTGCCGGACTGCTGAACATCTATCGCTTCATATCGGAATACCAGACGGAGGTGGGCGACTTCCATTTCCCGGAAACGAAGAAGATTGCGTTCTTCCCGGGAACCTTCGACCCGTTCAGTCTGGGGCACAAGGCCATTGCCACCACCATCCGAAACATGGGGTATCAGGTATATCTGGCCATCGACGAATTCTCCTGGTCCAAGAAGACCCTGCCCCGCATGCTGCGGGAAGAAATTCTCACCATGTCCATCGCCGATGAAGAGAACCTCTATGTTTTCCCGGATGACATTTCCGTCAACATTGCCAATCCGAAGGATTTGGCGGAATTGCGCAGCCTGTTTCCGAATCAGGAGGTCTACATTGCAATGGGCTCCGATGTGGTGAATAACGCTTCTTGCTACCGGCTGGAACCCTGCGAAAACTCCATCCATTCTTTTAACCACATCGTCTTCGCACGAGATGCCAAGAATATGGAGGCTGAAACCGGTGAAGCCTATCCGATTACGGGAGAGGTTATCCACCTGAAGCTGAAAAAATACTACGAAGATATCAGTTCCACCAAAATCCGGGACAATATCGATATGGGACGAGATATTTCCAACCTGCTGGACCCGATTGTACAGAACTATATCTACGACCACAACCTCTATTCCAGAGAGCCGGCGTACAAACACGTACTGCAGGCACAGGATTTGAAGATCAGCGATTACAAGCACGACAACTACGCGGCCATCGCCAATATGCGGGAGGAGCTGAGCGGTCGGGGCTACGCTTTCGACGCACTGTGGAACTACCTCTCCCACGAAGACACCCAGACCCTCTACGTGGAGAGCGGACATAAAAACCGAAAAGTTTCCGCTTTTGCGGCGGCACGAAGATTTGAGACCCACGATTTGCTGACGGAATTTCAGGATCCGAAGATTACTGCCACCATTCGAAATCAGGCCCACGGAGGCATTGCGGTTATCGGTGCATTCTATGCGAACGCCAACCGCTCCGTCAGCAATCTGAACCAGATTCTTCTGACGGAACTGCTCACCGGTCTGCTGGCCAAGGACTACGCCTATGCGGTCTACCATCCGATTGACCCAAGCGGTTACAGCGGTGCCACCATCGAGGCGCTGCGCCGACAGGGTTTTGTAAATATTTCGGATACCGCTGCTCATCCGGTGTATGCGGTAGACCTCACCGACCCGATTGTCATTTTCCGGGATGTGGAGACGGTCATTAAAGCGCCGCTGAACAAGATTCCAAAAGTTCAGAAGGCCATCGACGATGCCCACAACCGACTGTTGAACACCTTTACCCAGATGTTCCCGGGAAAACTGGTGATTTCCTTTAATACCAGTGCGGTGTACAGCAAGATTGTGGATCTGGTGGCACTGGACAACGGAGTATCCACCGTTCCGGATCCGACACAGAAACGCGGACCGTATCTGGCGGTACCGTTCGGAAAAGCGCTGTCCGATGTGGCCGTTCCCAACACGGTAACGAAAGCGCTGCACACAGAGAAGTATTTCCGAAACGACCTGTCCGGCTTTACCGTGGGCGCATCGGAAAATTATCCATCTCTAAAGAATCAGGCACGGATGCTGAAATCTTTTAACCGGCCGGTGATTCTCATTGATGATTTGCTCCATAAGGGACAGCGCATGAACAACATCGACCCGATTCTTCGGGCACAGAATATCGACGTGCACAAAA
Organism: Mogibacterium kristiansenii; assembly: GCF_029224645.1. Classification (NCBI taxonomy): domain Bacteria; kingdom Bacillati; phylum Bacillota; class Clostridia; order Peptostreptococcales; family Anaerovoracaceae; genus Mogibacterium; species Mogibacterium kristiansenii. The sequence goes on along the minus strand of NZ_JAQXUZ010000015.1, from coordinate 20,279 downwards.
TCATAGTAGGCCTCCTTACGGGGAACGCCCGGGACACCATGAGCGTGCGAGGCCGGGAGGTGGAATCGGCCTACTTCATTCCGACCATCTCCATGTGGCTCAATGAGCGGGACTGCTACCCGTTCATCGGCGGGGACAGCATCGAACGGCCGGACGGTTCCGCGTCACGCTCCGTTAATTTTATCCTGCCGTACACCAGCTTTAACTTCGTGGGCGGAAAGAATCTGGAGCACATTTACAAATACTCCATGACCTGCCTGGAGAACGCCCGGGATATCCTTCAGGTGTTGGAGCAGGAGTATCAGGCCACCTTCGGCAAGAAGCTGACCATCCGGCGGCTGGGAGCCATCATCAGCAATCCGCGGATGCCGATGCTGGGGGCCGACCTGGAATACGATGAGCACCTTTCCCCGTCCCAGTACGTGGAAAGCGATATCCGGAAGGCGCAGCGCCTGAGCCTGTACCGAGAATGCGAATTGGAGGAATAGACAATGCATATTCATGATCTGGTAAAAGAACCCCTCTCCCTGCGAAAGTGTCCGGTAATCCCGGGCACCAAAGCTCGGGTGAATATCGTGGCGCTGGGGGATGTGGGCACCACCATGCTCATCGGCCTCAAGCTTCTGGGAAGCGATGTAATCGAGTCCATCGGCATCTGCGATATTCGGAAAGAAAACACCGCACGGCTGGAAATGGAAATGAATCAGATTGGATACCCCTTCGAGGGGCCCGCGCTTCCGTCCGTGGTGGTGGTGCCGGAAGACGAACTCTTTACCGGAGATGTGCTGATTTTCTGCGCCAGCCGAGGGATTCCGCCGGTGGAGCCCGGCTCCAAAACGGACGTGCGCATGGCTCAATTAGATGCCAACCGGGATATCATCCGCCACTATGCCGGACTGGCACGAAATGCCCGGTATCAGGGGCTGGTATGCGTGGTCAGCGATCCGGTGGACAACCTGTGCGCGGCGTTCCTGAATGAATCCGGGCTGGAGCCATGGCAGATTCAGGGATACGGTCTTGGAGTCATGCACAAAAGAGCGGAATACTACGCCTCCAAGGATTCCCGTTTCGCCTCCTATCTCACAGAAGGACGGGCCTTCGGTCCACACGGGAAAGACCTGGTGATTGCCAACAGCATTGACCGATACGACGATGCCCTTTCCCGAGAATTGACGGAACAGGCAGTTCGGGCCAACATCGCTGTCCGGGACCTGGGTTTCAAACCCTACATCGCACCGGCCCTTTCCTCTGCCGCACTGTCCATCCTTCTCACACTCCGAGGTGAATGGCATTACGGCTCCCTGTACCTGGGTACCTGGGAGCGGGGTGCATTTCTGGGAATGAAAAACCGCCTTACGAAAGGCGGCTGGGAATGGGAGGATTTGGACCTTCCGGAAGAGCTTTACGAAAGGATTCGAAACGCTTATGACAACCTCTGCGAAATCCGATAATGAGATTCATAATAACAAGCCAAAAGAACTTCTGGTAATTCGTCCCATCTGCGAGATGCTGGGACGAATCGGCCGGATGGAACAGGTGCTGGGAGACTGCCTGACCCGATTGGAAGCGGAAGGCATCCGGGTTACCCTGGTGGAAAAAGTCTCCGAACTGGAGGATATTCCCATGCCCGGAAAAAAGGTGATTTTCGCCATCTGCCTCTCGGAATCCGGCGTCAACCTGGAATACTACCGACTGCTGGAAGCCTTCCGACTCCATCCCCACTGCCTGGACGGTTCCGTGGGAGGAATTATCGTGGACGGCGCCAGCGACCTGTACACCAAAGCATTAGCCCGCCGCATGGCCTTCTCCGCCAACAGTTCGGGCTGCACCTTTCCCGGAAAACCCCTGGTGGAAGCCACCGGCACCCTGGCGAACTTCCGGGTCCTGAGCCAAATCACGGGAAAGTCGGTAGAAGAAGTCTACGCCCTTCAGGTGGAAAATCTAATGCGAAAGGTCCTGGACTTCGATCTGACCGATGCCGGGTGGTGCTATCCGGATGACGCCACGTCTGCGGCCCCGCTTCATATTGCCGCCATCCATTCCGGTTCCCGAAAAACCTCTAACACGCTTCTTCTGTGGGATATGATTCGGCGTAATTTGCCAAAGGATACCGTGGTGGAAGAGGTGTCCCTCCGGAACGGCTCCATTCAGGATTGCCGCGGCTGCACCTTCGAGACCTGCCGTCACTTCGGCGAGAAGGAAGATTGCTTTTACGGCGGAATCATGACGGAGAAGGTTTTTCCCGCCATCCTCCGCAGCGATGCGGTCATGCTGATTTCACCGAATTACAACGATGCCCTGAGCGCCAACCTCACCGCTATGGTCAACCGGCTCACTGCACTGTTCCGGACCCATGATTTTAGTAAAAAAAGAATCTACAGTCTGGTGGTTTCCGGCTACAGCGGCGGCGATATCGTATCGGAGCAGATTCTGGGAGCCTTCTGCTTTAACAAAAACTTCATCCTGCCGGGGCGATTTGCCATCGTGGAAACCGCCAACGACCCCGGTGCCATCTTGAATGTGCCGGGAATTGAGACCAAGGCGCGCACCTTTGCGAGACATATGTGGTGATGGGTTTTGGCTGCGACTTAAAGCAGATGCTATTATACATTTAACCAAATGATGTGAATTGCGGTGTATCTCCGATTATGCGGAACACACCTAAGAGAATCGGATGCGTCTGATTCTCTTTTTTGATTTTTTTCTTTTCTTGCTATTTTCGTTGGGTTGCTTCCTCGAGTTTAAAAACAAGGGTGTATAGTTTTTTTATCGGTGGTTTCAGTCCTTTTTGTTCTAAACATATTGTGATTAAAACTATTTCTGATAGGATGGAACCATGAAATTTCAGAAACATACGCGCGCGCACCGTTATTTCGAGTCCAATATAGTTTCAGTGTTTGCCATTAAGATTTGACAGGAACTATATTTGATTTATAATAAAGAAAAGAGGAATAAATGAGTACGAGAAGGAAGTACAAAACCTACAAAGAATTGTCGTTTACCGATGATTTTCTGTTCTGCAATATTATGCAGAACAATCCGGACATTTGCAAAGAGTTGGTGGAACTGCTGCTGGACCGAAAGGTTGGCAAAGTGGCTTACAGTGAAACTCAGAAATCCATCGATCTCGCATTGGAGCAGAAAGGGGTTCGCCTGGATGTCTACTTTGAAGACGATCTCAGCACTGCATACAATATCGAAATGCAGACCTCCAATACCGGAAATCTGCCGAAGCGAAGTCGCTATTAACAAGGTACCGTTGATTTAAATATGATTAGCTCCGGAGCAGGATACGATGAGCTGAAAACGAGCTACATTATTTTCATTAACACCTTTGACTTGTTCGGGAAAGGATTTCCGAAATATACCTTTGAGAACATCTGTCAGGAATCATCGGATCTTCATCTGGCTGACGGTACGGTTAAGGTGTTCATCAATGCCAAGAGTACAATTCCGGGCATGTCCCCGGAACTGCAAGGCTTTCTCCGCTACCTCCGCGGAGAAAATCCGGATACACCGCTCACCGATCGAATTCAGAACGAGGTCGTTAAATCCCGAAATAATGTACGATGGGAGAGGGTTTATATGTTGCTGGAAGAAAAATACAAAGCTTATTTCGCGGAAGGTCGTGAAGAAGGCCGCATAGATACGATCCTTGAAATGTTTGAATCCGGATACCTTCCGGTGAAAGTAGCACTCAAGGAAACCGGTCTTGATTCCGAAGCAGCACTGCAAGCTTATATTAAGGAGCGAAAGGAATCAACAAAGTAATCAAATACCCGAAAGAGCGGAATGGAAATGGATCGTTCCGCTCTTTTTTTGCGTTTCCTTTTCGGGATTGTCGTTTTTATTCCACCTTCGGCAGCTGGGCTAGGCTCTTAGCGATGTCCTCGTCCGCCGGAATCGTATCGCTCATGGTTCCGTCATTGGACTACTCGTAGGCCTTCAGGTCGAAATGGACGAAGGGCTATTCTTCTTCAAAAATGCTCAGATCGTCCCAGGAAAGCAACTTCGCTTTAATCGGGAACAGGTTGATTTCCTCCGGATACTCCTCGCTGATCAGCTCCGCCCCCAGATGGCGGTACATCTGCTCTGCATTGTCGTTTCCCTTGAAGACATCTATTACCATTTGACCGTATCCCTGGGTTTTCGCGCAGCGTCCCATGTGCTCAATCAGTTTCCGGCCCAGACCTTTGCCCCGAGCCGCTTCCGTCAGGAACAGCTTTTCCAGCCAGAAGGCGCCCAAAACCTCCGGCGACGGCAATCCGCTGGTGAACCCCAGGAAGGTGCGTTCTCCCACCTCCGACACTTCCTCGGCAATCCAGAATTCGCCCCCCGGCTGCAGCCAGTCTCCCCGCATCCGCTGCACGGTGTCCTCCTGGTTGATGGATGTAATTAGCCGAGAATCCACGATTCCCTGATAAACGGTGTTATATATTTCCTTGTACAAAGCGGCACAAAGCTCCATATCGGAGGCTTTTGCCGGACGAATTTCTATACTCATACCTTCTCTCCGTTCTAATTATTCTATACTTTCTATACTTCCGTTTCTCTCGGCTTCCGGTGCTCCGTCCGGTCGAAAAAAGCCTTGAGTGCACTCCGGTATTCCGCCGGGTTCTCGTAATAGGATACCGCATGCTCCGCGCCGTCAATCCACAGGATATCTTTATCTGCCGCACCGCAAGCCTGATAGTTCCGAATGGCATGGGACGGCGGCACGAATTTGTCTGCGGTCCCGTGGATGAACAGACTTGGAATCCGGCATTTCCGAAGGGCGTGTTCCGCATCCGCTTCCTGCATTCCGAAATGCGCCTTCCGCTGGCATCGCCGGCCAAAGCTCTGCATGAACGGAAACGCCGGCAGGTGAAACCATTTTTTTAGGCAAAGGGTGCAGATATCCTTCATGGAAGTATATCCGCAGTCCGCAATCATCCCCCGCACGTTGGGCGGAAGGGTCAGGCCGGAAGCGCAGGACACGGTGGCCGCCCCCATCGACACGCCATACAGATAGACCGGTAGGTCTTTTCTGTTATGCCTCTCGATGAAATCCAGCCAATCCAACACGTCGTACTTCTCCCTGGCACCAAAGGTGATGTATTCCCCGCCGCTTTTGCCGCAGCCCCGCTGATCGATTGTCAGCAGGTCGCAATTGTTCTCGTGAAGCCACCGGGCGACTCCGGCAAAATCCTTCAGGGAGTTGGTTCGGTATCCGTGGGCACAAAGTATAATCCGCTTAGGATTCTCGCATCGAAGATAGCGACCGAACAGCGGTGTATCGTCCACGGTGGAGCAAATCTCCAATTCGTCCTGTTCCCGGTTCTTCAGCCACTCTTGGTCCTGTTCCGGAATCCGCCCGTACCGATCCAGCGGCACGGCTTTGGCCTTCCCATCCTTCTTTTTCTTTCCGCCGTAACTCCACAGGCTCTTCCGCGCCACCGTAAAATCAAAAAGCTGATTGCAAACGGCGGTATATCCCAGTGCAGCCCCGGCAGCCGCTGCGGCACCGATTATTTTTGTGCGATTCTTGTTCTTGCTTCCCATACGCCCTCTCCCTTGGCTATCAATGCGTTCATGCAGGATTTTCGATACTGAAATTCTAACACATCCACCGCCCGCCTTCAATCGCTGACGGGGCGTTTAGATTCCAATTTCATTGGCAATTATTCTTTGGATATGTTATTATCTAACACAGCTCAATTCTACAAAAAATTCAGTGAGACTTTTCTTCGTGTTCGTCATGTTTGTCACCTACTTCCTAAGTTATATGTCTTGTTTAGATGATTATAACAATTTAGTCTTTTTTCGCAACATCTTTCCCTATTTGTATTTCCTACATCGTAGGTCCCTTCCAACGGTGGTTCGCGCTCGGCTCCCCGCTAAGCCATTGCTTTCCGTTTACGGGCGCAAACCGCCGCCCGTAAAATCAGCAACAGCCGGCCCGGGAGACCCGGTCCGGCAGCAAAAGAAAGCCCCGGCGGGACTGAAACGCTCATTCCCGCCGGGGTTCCATTTATTCTCGTGTGTAAAAGAAAAGTCTACAGTGCCTTCTTGATGGCATCCAGCAGTTCGTCAAACTCTTCGTACGCCGGAACGTCTGGATACTCCGTCTGAATGGATTCCGGACTCTTGAACAGGAATCCTGCCTTGCTGGCCTGAATCATTCCCAGGTCGTTGAAGCTGTCGCCCGCCGCGATGGTCTCGAAACCGATAGACTGCAGGCCCCGTACCGTCGTCAGCTTGGATTTTTCGCAACGCATCCGGAAATCATCTATCATTCCGTTTTCCCCAATCACCAGCTCGTTGCAGAACAGGGTTGGATATCCCAGTTTCTTCATCAGCGGCTGTGCAAACTGCAGGAAGGTATCGCTGAGAATGATTACCTGTGTAATGGAACGCAGCTCATCCAAGAATTCTTTGGCACCCGGCAGCGGATCGATTTTTCCGATGGTTGCCTGCACGTCCTTCAGTCCCAGGCCGTGCTCTCGCAGAATGTCCAGCCGGTAATTCATCAGCTTGTCGTAATCCGGCTCATCTCTTGTGGTTCTCTTCAATTCCGGGATTCCCGCCTCTTCCGCAAACGCAATCCAGATTTCCGGTACCAGAACACCTTCCATATCCAGGCATACGATATTCATATTTTCTTCTCTCCTTTTATTATTTTACAAAAAATCTTGATTAATTATATCAATAATCACAAATTTTTGCAAGTTGAAAAGTCGCCCGCTAGCGTCCTAATTTCTCTCGAGCCAGAATCGCTGCGCCGTAGGCGCCGGCGTACCGACCGTTCTCCATGGGCAGAACTTCCCGGTGAAGTTTTTCCGACAGAAGTTTTGCGAAGAACGGATTGTCGCTGAGGCCGCCGGTAACGATGACCGTATCCATCAGCTCCTTCCTCTGCATCAGCGCAACTACTTTTACCGCCACGGAATTGATCACCCCCGCCGCGATTTCATCCTTCTCCTTGCCCTCGCCCATGTAGCTGATGACTTCGGATTCCGCAAAAACCGTGCAGATGGAACTTAGCGGCAGTGGCTTTCCCTTCGCCGCCAGATCGAACAGCTCCCCGATAGTCACTCCAAGCCGGTTGGCCATCACCTCGATGAACTTCCCGGTTCCGGCCGCGCACTTGTCATTCATCAGAAAATCCACCGCCCGGCCGCGCTTCACGTTGATGAATTTGGTGTCCTGGCCGCCGATGTCCACGATGGAGCAGTCCCGCCCAATCATTTCGTATCCGCCCCGGCCGTGGCACGAAATCTCCGTAATCACCTTATCCGCGTAGTCCACAGAAATCCGCCCGTACCCGGTGGCCACAATCCGGCAATCCTCCACGCTTCCCAGCTCTTCCGTCAGCCCGTCCAGAATAATTCCGGACGTAATCTTGCTGTTCCAGCCGGTGGGCATCACCTTGAATTCCGGTTCCCCGTTCTCCCGGAGAATGCAGATTTTTGATGCCGTGGAGCCGATGTCGATTCCAATGTAGTTCATAGTTTCCTCGCCTAAAAATAAATTTCTTTTCGTCTAACCATACCGATGGCGCCGGTTGTTGAATTCGTTATCCAAGCCTTCGATTCCGATGTATTCCAGCTCCTGTTCCTCTGCCAACTTTCGGATGGTATCGATATCCTCTTGATGGATTAATAGAGAAATGCCGCAGCATACCGACAGCTCCCGAGGAGTCGGACTGATTTGGGCATACATGCCGGCTCCTTTTATCGCCTGATACATGGCCAGCCCATCTGTATGGGTGTTGAATAGTATATAGTAGTGTTTCATGGTTTTATTCTAACATACAGAGACTGCGTCCGCCAGAAGGGGACGCAGTCCATGTTCCTGTGTAAGGATGGGGGATAGGTTATTCGCCGATGACTTCGCAGAACGCTTCGATTCTGGTCTTCAGCTGCTGTGCGTCTGCATCGGTGTAGTCGGTTTCGATGCGCAGTACCGGAATGTTCTCCTCCTGCAGTCTCTTCTCCAGGGTCGCACCTTCGATGTCGTAGGTCTGGCAGAACTTCAGGGTGACGTCGATGACGCCGTCCACGTCGTATTCCTTTGCCAGGCGAACTACATCGTCGAATCTTCCGGTATTCGGTGTGAAGCATGCGCAGTTGATGCCCATGTATCTCTCGGCAATCTTGTCGATCATCTCGTCTACGGTCTTGCCGCTTTCGTCTACATTGTTCTCGAAGTAGCGGGTTCCGGTGCAGGTCTCTTCGCAGACAACGGCAGCGCCGGAGGTTTCAATTAAGTTGTGCATCTTCCAGTTCGGAATTGCCATCGGTGTTCCGGTGACCAGAATTCTCTTGGTGCCTGCCGGGAATACGCTGACGCCGTCTTTCACTCTCTGATCCAGCTCATCGCACAGGGTATTTACCATCTGGGTGAATCTTTCCGGATCGTCGTAGTATGCAATCTGAGAAATCAGCAGGGTGTCGGTTCCGCTGATTGGAATGTTCTTTTCTTTTCTCAGATCGTACAGTCTCTTAAGAGCGGATCTCTTGGCATTGATTTTCTTGATATTCTCTGCCAGGTTCTCCGGAGTAACTTCGTTTCCGGTTTCCTTCTCTACCAGCGCTTTCAGTTCCCGGATTTCCTCGGCCCACTTCTTCACATCCTTATCTCTCTTCATCTGCGGAAGATCCATTACGTGCATCGGAACGTCGGTTCCCAGGATTTCATATGCTTTCTTTTTGCCGTCGCAAGTGGTCTCACCGATATATACATCTGCCAGACGATAGAACGGACATGTTCTGTCGAACCGTGCACCCAGCATCGCCTTAATCAGCGGACAGGTGTTGGCCGGCAGATATTTCTCGCCGCCCGGAACCCAGAACTGAGAGCCGGCACAGAGGCCGGTTGCAATTCCGCCCGCAGCGAAAATCACTTCGTCCGGAACGTATGCGCAGAAGGTACCAAATACCTTTCCGCCTTTTTCTCTAAAATCTACCAGCTCTGCCGGACGAACGCCGTGAACCTCTGCCAATACGAAATCAAAGTAGTCCATCTTCTCCGGTCTGTTTTCCTGGGACAGGAACACGTCGCCGATTGCGCCCGGAAGCACGTTGCACAGGACATCGTGGTTGTCCACGTCCATTCCGAGATCTTTCCACATCTGATGATAATCTGCCATTCTTATTTCCTCCTGTATCAAAAAAACTTTTTCCATATGCGTAGTCGTATCAATACCTCTTCGTCATTAGTATAACACCCGTTTTTCACCAGAAGAAATAGATATCTTTCGCAGTTAAACGGATTTAATATATATATTTTCTATAGGTTGATTGATTAATAATTTTAATAGATTTTATTAAATAGTTTAGTTTAACAAATCGATTGGCCGGTGGTATATTATAGGTGTCGAAGGAATTCGGCAATGACAACTAAATACACCATACAATATAGGAGGTATCATTATGAGAAATATGTACAATGTAATTGGTATGATTATTCTGGTAGTTAGCGCAGCTCTCGGAATCGTATTCACTGTTGCAATGGACGCGGTCTCAGCTGGTTCCGGTGCACAGATTGTGCTGATGGTCCTCATACTCGCATCCATGGGTGCTTTCGATGTAACATCCTACGAGATGCTCAAATAACATATAGTTGTTCTTCAATATTATTCGGCATGCATCCTCACGGGGGTGTGTGCCCTACCCCAAAGCTATCAATACCTATTATTACCAATACAAAGTAAAAGGAAGCGGCGAGTCCGCTTCCTTTTACTTTGCAATATATTCTTCCAGCATAAGGCAACGGCCGAAACCGCCGCCCTTCCACGATTCATTACGCTCTTGCCGCCTCACAAACCGCTTCTACAAAAGTCGGGTGTGGGTGAATGGTGTTTGCCACTTCTTCAACGGTCAATCCATTGGCAATTGCTACTGCCAGCTCTCCGACGATATCGGTAGCTCTGCCGCACATCAGCTGTGCACCCAGCAGCGTGTGATCTTCCTTGCTGGCAACCAGCTTGATGAATCCGCGATCCAACTCCTCGATGATGGTCTTGCCGTTAGCAGAAGTCGGGAACTTCTTGGTAATTACATCGATGCCCGCTTCCTTCGCTTCGTCCTGCGTCAGCCCAACGGAAGCGATTTCTGGAGATGTGTAGATGCATCCTGCAACCACGTTCATATTGATTTCCGGCTCTTTGCCGTTCATGATTGCCACCGCATTTCGGCCCTCTGCCGTTGCGGTGTGGGCCAGCATGGTTCCGCCGATAGCATCCCCGATTCCGTAGATGGACGGAATCTCCGTGCGATAGCAATCGTCGACCTGCAGGAAACCTCTTGCGCCCAGCAGCTTCTCCTCCAGCTCTTCACTGAAGACACCCTTGGTCACCGGACGTCTTCCGGTGCAAACCAGGATGTGGTCGGCTTCCACTTCCTGAACTTTGTCCTTCTCCTTGTAAAAGCATACCAGACGGCCGTTGCGTTCTTCGATCTTCTCTACCATTGCGTTGGTATGCGTATCGATGCCTCTGTTCTTGAAGTTCATCTTCAAGCTGCGACCCAGCTCCTTGTCCATGTTTGGAAGGAGACGATCCATGGCCTCCACAACGGTAACATTCGTTCCCAGGTCGCTGTAGATGGTTGCAAACTCGATACCAATCACGCCGCCGCCGATGATTACGAAATCCTTCATGATTTCGCCCCGAAGCTCCAGCAATCCGGTGCTGTCCAGCACGCCCGGAAGGTCCGCGCCCGGAATCGGCGGAGTTGCCGGTTCCGAACCCGTGGCAATCATGATGTTGGCCGCAGTCAGTTCCGATACCTCATCGTTTCCGCTGATTTCAACGGTGTGCCCGTCCGTAACCTTTGCGGTTCCCGCTACGAAATCCACTTTCTTTTTCTTCAGCAAGAACATGATCCCGTCTCTCAATGTCTCGGAAACCTCGCACTTCCGGTCGATGATGCGGTTCAAATCTGCTTTTACGCCCTCGGCGGAAACGCCGATATTTGCAGACTGGGTGGCAATCCGATACGCATCGGAAGAATGCATCATTGTTTTGGTTGGCACGCAGCCCCGATTCAGGCAGGTTCCACCTACCAGATCCTTTTCCACCAGGGCAACCTTCATGCCGAAATCTGCCGCTTCATACGCTGCCTCGTATCCGCCCGGTCCGGCTCCGATAATCACCAGATCATACTGAAATTCGCTCATAATCCTACCTCCTGCTTTACTCCATCTGCAGCGTAATCTGCTCAATCACCTTTGCTGCAATTGCCTGCTCTTCCTCTGTCTCGAACTGATTCAAGTCCAATCCGCTCAAGTTTGCTTTTTTGTATGCTGCACCCTTCAGCAGTTCCTCGATTTCCGGGAAAACGTCGGTTTCCAGAGAGTCCGAATAGATTTTCGCCTCCTGAATCACGCCTCCCACTACGTGCAGCTGAATGGTCACGCTTCCGAAATCCAAACGATTGTCGATTTCCACATCGAACGGAATGCGGCGGCCCAGGCGCCACTCGTCCGAGCGATAGCGATCGTACAATGCTCGAACATCCGGATTCTCAATGGATGGCAGCGGATCTTCCACCGGTGCCCCCTGATAGACCTCACCGAACGCCTGAATCAATGCATCCTCCACTTCCTTCAGGGTCAGCTCCGGACGAAACTCCGTCAGGTTCGTTACCCTGGAACGTACCGAGTCCACGCCTTTGGACTTCAGCTTCGCCGTGGAAACGTTCAGATAGCGGGAAAGCACATCCCGGTTTACGTCCATCATGATGGTTCCGTGGTGATAGCAATACTTTCCCCGTTTGAAATATGCATGACCGGAGAATTTTTTTCCGTCAATGGTAAGGTCGTTTCGACCGTTTTTCTCCGCGTGAATTCCCAGAATCTGTACCGCCCGGAGGATGACTTCCGTCTGCTTTGCCACGTCGTACAAGCCTTCCTGTGCGATAAATGTAAAATTAAGATTTCCCAGGTCGTGGTATACCGCACCGCCACCGGAAACTCGTCTGGCTAAAGTGCATCCGCCTTCCGCCATCTCTTCCAGGCGGCATTCCTTCCATGGGTTCTGGTTTCTTCCGATTACCACCGTATTGGCATTCTGCCACAGATACATGGTTACCTCGTCCGGATCTGCCCGGAATGTCAAATATTCTTCCACGGCCAAGTTTTTTGCCGGGTCGGTGCAGTCAGTGAGTATGTATTTTAATTTTGTCATGATTCTCCTGTGGATAAAGACGCGAACCTTGCGGCCCGCGCCTTTACTGCAATGCATTTTATTCAGCTGTGTACTTTAGAATTGGATGTCTTGCCGCACTCACTTCGTCCAGACGACGAACCGGTGTGGTTACCGGGCAAGCCATTACGCTTTCCGGTGACTCCATCATCTGCTTATGAATTGCGATAAATGCCTCGATGGCTTCATCCAGCACTTCCTTTGCCTCGGTTTCTGTCGGCTCTACCATGAGTGCTTCGTCCACGATCAGCGGGAAGTACATCGTTGGCGGATGGATTCCGTAATCCAGGAGTGCCTTTGCTACGTCCAGTGCGGATACGTGGCTTTCCTTGTGGAATTTCTCCAGGCTCATAACGAACTCGTGCATGCAAGTGTGGTCATATGCCATTGGATAGTAATCCTTCAGCTTCTCCATCATGTAGTTGGCATTGAGAACCGCATTCTTTGCCAGTTCCGGAACGCCTTCTGCACCGATGGTGAGCAGGTATGTCAGCGCCTTCATGCAAACCAGGAAGTTGCCGTGGAATCCGGTCATATCTCCCAGGCTCTTCTCTGCACGAACGAAGCCGTCATCCTTGGAATAGGTTCCCGGCATGAACTCTGCCAGGAAGTCCTTGCAGCCTACCGGACCTGCACCCGGGCCGCCGCCGCCATGCGGGGTGGAGAAGGTCTTGTGCAGATTCAAGTGGATGCAGTCAAAACCAATGTCTCCCGGACGAACCAGACCGATTACCGCGTTCAGGTTCGCACCGTCGTAGTAGCACAGACCGCCGGCCTCGTGTACCAGTCTGGTGATTTCCATAATATTGTCGTCAAAAATACCTACCGTATTCGGGTTGGTCAGCATCAATCCGGCAGTCTTCTCGCTGAGATGTGCCTTCAAATCGTCCAGGTCAATCATTCCCTTTTCGTTGGACTTGATGACAACAACCTTGAAGCCGGCCATTGCAGCGCTGGCTGGGTTGGTTCCGTGAGCGGAGTCCGGAATGATGATTTCCTTACGCTGATTCTCGCCTCTGGATTCGTGATAGGACTTAATCAGGAGAAGTCCGGTGAATTCACCCTGTGCGCCGGCAGCCGGCTGCAGAGTGATGCGGTCCATTCCGGTGATTTCGCCCAGATCGTGTTCCAGCATTTCCATAGCCTTGCACGCACCGTATACGGACCACTCCGGCTGCAGCGGATGGATGTTGGTAAATCCAGGCAATGCGGCCATCTTCTCGTTGATTCTCGGGTTGTGCTTCATGGTGCAAGAACCCAGCGGATAGAATCCGTCATTTACACCGCGAGATGCTTTTGCCAGTTCGGTGTAATGTCTGCCCATTTCATTCTCGGAAATTTCCGGCAGCGCTGCTTCTTTCTCTCTCAGTGCTGCCTGTGGCAGTTTAATCTCTACATCGCATTCCGGAAAGATGTCCTGGCCACGGCCCGGCATGCTTCTTTCAAAAATCAGTTTCATGCGCTGAACACCTCCTTAGCGATTTCTACTACATCATCCATATCTTCCTTCGAGTTCAGCTCGGTGCAGCACCACAGGATCTCGGTATCGCTGAGCTTCAGTCCGCCCAGGATGCCGTTGTCTTCCAGTGCGTCCAGCAGCTGATCGGCGTTCGGGCAGGTGGTTACGAATTCATGGAAGAATTCACCCTCATATGCTCTCTTCATGCCGATTTCCTCGAACTTCTCTGCCAGATAGTGTGCCTTCGAAGTGCACAGAGTGGCTACCTGCTTCAGTCCCTTCGGACCGATGGTTGCCAGATAGATGGACGCCTTCAGTGCGCAAAGAGCCTCGTTGGAGCAGATGTTGCTGGCTGCTTTCTCTCTCCGGATGTGCTGCTCTCTTGCCTGAAGTGTCAGAACGAATCCTCTTTCGCCCTGGGAATCCTTTGTTTCACCAACGAGACGACCTACGATCTTACGCATGTTTTTCTCGGTGGTTGCCAGAATTCCAAGGTATGGACCGCCGTAAGCCAGTCCCAGTCCCAGAGGCTGTCCCTCTGCCACAACGATATCCGCACCGATTTCGCCCGGTGTCTTCAGAACGCCCAGGGCAATCGGGTTCACGCTCATGATCAGCTGTGCACCGGCACCGTGAACGATTTCTGCGATTGCATCGCCGTCTTCGATGATTCCGTTGAAGTTCGGATACTGCATCAGGAAGCAAGCGGCTTTGTCGTCTGCCTCCAGCGTTTCCTTCAGTGCGGCCAAATCGGTCGCGCCGGCTGCTGCCGGAATTGTTTTTACCACGGAATCCTTTCCGAATGCGTAGGTCTTGATTACGCTGAGGATTCTCTTGTCTACGGTATCGGATACATAGATTGTGGAATGTTTCCGATCCTGTGTCATTGCACATGCTTCTGCCGCTGCGGAAGCGCCGTCGTACATGGATGCGTTGGCAATGTCCATGTCGGTCAGCTGGCACATCATGGTCTGATATTCAAAGATGGACTGCAGGATGCCCTGGCTGATTTCTGCCTGATACGGCGTGTAGGCAGTCAGGAATTCTTCCTTATTGGCAATCGCATCTACCGCTGCAGGTACGTAGTGATTGTACGCGCCTGCACCCCGGAAAATCGAATCAAAGACAACGTTGTCCGATGCCAGCTCTTCCATGATCTGGCTTACTTCGATTTCCGACTTTCCCTTTGGCAGGTTCAGCTCACCCTGAACTCGTGCTTCCGCCGGGATGTCCTTAAAGAGGTCGTCGAAATCCGCATAGCCGATTTCGTTCAGCATTTTCAGCTGTTCCTCTTTTGTGTTCGGAATAAAAGTCCCCATTTCTTTTTGGTCCTCTCTTTTATAAGCTTTTTTTACGCTTCTTCTTCAACAAACTTATCGTACGCTTCCTCATCCAGCAGCTCTTCGGTCTCTGTGATGTTTCCAACGCGAACGAACCATGCGTCATACGGATGCTCGTTAATTGCTTCCGGTGCATCCAGCAACTCTTCGTTTACTTCCAGAACGGTTGCGGAAACCGGGGACAGTACGTCTTCTACGGCCTTTACGGACTCGATGTCGCCCAGCGCTTCTCCTACTTCGATCTCATCGTCTACTTCCGGCAGGTTTACGAATACCAGGTCGCCCATGCTGCTCTGTGCAAAATCGGTGATTCCGATGTACGCCTCGTCTCCTTCGTAACGTACCCACTCGTGAGATTTCGAATACTTCAGTTCATTAGTATTAGCCATTATATGTTCCTCCTGTTTTACAGTAAAAATAATTATCGTGTTCTATTTCTCTCTCTTGTAGAATGGCAGTTTCACCATTTCTGCGTCGATCATTCTTCCGCGAACCTCTACCTGGCAAGCCGCGCCGATTTCTCTGTCCGCTGCTTCTACGATTGCCATCGCATAGGATCCCTTGAGGTATGGCAGGAATGTTCCGGATGTGGTTACGCCCACTTTCTTTCCGTCTCTATATACGTCGCATTCCTCTCTCAGAATTCCTCTTCCGGTAACCTTCAGGCCCACTCTGCGCTGCTTCAGCGGAGTTGCTGCCTCGATGGCTTCCTTACCGATGAATTCCGGCTTGTCCATCTTTACAGCAAATCCCAGACCGGCAACCTTCGGGGAAATCTCGTCGTTCATCTCGTGTCCGTACAGAGGCATTGCTGCTTCCATTCTCAGGGTATCTCTTGCACCCAGACCGCATGGAAGAATTCCATATTCCTGACCCGCATCCATCAGCAGTTCCCAAGCGTCCACCGCTCTGTCTGCCGGCATGTAGATTTCGAAACCGTCTTCGCCGGTGTATCCGGTACGGGAAATCATGCATGGAATTCCCTGCATTTCGGTATCAAATACGCAAGTATAATATCCTGCCGGGATTGCTTCCGGCTTCGCAACCTTTGCCAGAACCTTCTCGGAGTTCGGACCCTGCAGTGCCAGCTGGCCCCACTCTGCCGATGCGTTGGACAATTCCACGCCGTCAATCTTGTGATCCACCATCCACTGGAAATCCTTCTCGGTATTTGCCGCGTTTACAACGACGAAATAATCGTTGTCCGCCTTCTTATAAACAATCAGATCGTCTACGGTACCACCGTTCTCATTGCACATTGGGCTGTATCTCGCACAACCGTCCTTCAAATCCGTGTAGTCGTTCGTCAACACGTGATTCAGGAACTCCAGAGCCTTCTCGCCCTGAACCAGAATCTCTCCCATATGGGAAACGTCGAACAGGCCGCACTCCGTCCGAACTGCCATATGTTCCTTCTTTATACCGGCTTCGTACTGAACCGGCAACAGAAAACCACCGAAGTCCACGATGCTTCCACCGTACTTCACATGGGTGTCATAAAGGGGTGTTTTTTTTCCTTCCACTTTTGTACCTCCATTCGTACATCAAATTCTTTTCCTATATTATCATTCACAAAATCCGCCGTCAATACACCGAACCCCCTTGTGGAATAAGTTATTTTTTTATCTATTACAATTTTCTTTTGATGATTTTGTATATAAAGGAAAATCAAAAAGAAAAACAGGTATATGTTGGAGGCCATATACCTGTTTCTTCACTACGAAATTATTAATTAAGAAAGAACAATTAAGGAAAATGTCGTTTTGTTCGCTTTTTCTGACACTCATATAATAGCAAGCTTATATGTAGATTCGGTAAAGACTCCTTAGTCATTGTATGTGTATACTGTAGCACGCCGTCAACACAGACGTGCACATTTCCGTCATATTCTTTCTCCCGCCATCACTTATTCGTTCAATCCCAAAATATCTCTGGCAACGAATATACCGCTGGCGGATGCATGGGACAGGGAATGGGTCACGCCACTTCCGTCCCCGATAACGTACAGCCCCGGATACTTCGTTTCCAGATGCTCATCCAGCTGCACTTCCATGTTGTAGAATTTCACTTCCACGCCGTAGAGCAGCGTGTCGTCGTTCGCGGTTCCCGGAGCAATCTTATCCAGAGCGTAAATCATCTCAATAATTCCGTCCAGGATTCTCTTCGGCAGCACCAAGCTCAAATCTCCCGGTGTCGCCTGCAATGTCGGAATCACCGTGTTGCGTTTCATTCTTTTTTCCGTGCTCCGGCGTCCTCGCTCCAGATCGCCGAAACGTTGCACGATTACGCCGCCCCCCAGCATGTTGGACAGTCTGGCGATGCTTTCACCGTACCCATTGCTGTCTTTGAACGGTTCGGAGAAATGCTTGGACACCAGCAGGGCAAAGTTGGTGTTCTCCGTCTTCTTATCCGCTCCGTCGAAGCTGTGACCGTTCACCGTCACGATTCCGTTGGTGTTTTCGTTCACCACAAAACCCTGTGGATTCATGCAGAAGGTGCGCACGTTGTCTTCGAACTTCTTGGTGCGGTACACGATTTTGCTCTCGTACAGCTGATCCGTCAGATCCTCAAAGATTACCGCCGGCAGTTCTACCCGGACACCCAGGTCTACCCGGTTGGAGCTGGTTGGAATTTCCAGATCCCGGCACAGCTTCTCCATCCACTTGCTGCCGCTGCGGCCCACGGAGATGATGCACTTGTCGCACTCCGCCGTGCTGCCGTCTCGCCCGATCACTCGGTAGGTCCCATCTTCCAGCGCCTCCACCGTTTCCACCGGTGCGCGGAAGCGGAAGTCCACCTTGTCTTGCAGTTCTTTATAAATATTTTCCAGAACGATATAATTCACGTCCGTTCCCAGATGGCGAACGGATGCGTTCAGCAATGTGAGCTTGTTCTGCATGCAGATTTTCTTGAACTTGGACCCCACGGTGGAATACTTCTTCGTATCGCCGCCGCCCTTGGCGCAGTTGATTTCGTCCACATAATTCATCAATTCCAGCGCCTTCTCCCGGCCGATATATTCGTACAGCGTCCCGCCGAAATCGTTGGTGATGTTGTACTTCCCGTCAGAGAATGCGCCGGCGCCACCGAAGCCGTTCATGATGGCGCAAGTCGGGCAGTTGATGCAGGCTTTTACATTCTTTCCGTCGATGGGACATTTTCTCTTCTCCAAAGGATTTCCCTCTTCGAAAACGCCCACCTTCAATTCCGGATTCTTTTTTGTCAGCTCATAGGCTGAGAATATTCCTCCCGGGCCGGCACCCACGATGATTACGTCATACTTCATACTTTTCGCTCCTTGTTTTTGTCGCATTTGTTTTTATGGTATTGCGAAAGCCTTAGAGATACTCAATCTTGCTGGTATTTCGCCAAATCCCCATTTTTTCCGCTTCGCGAATCAGGTCCTCCCGGAAATCCGGATGAGCAATGCTGATCAGCATCTCCGCCCGCTGCCAGGTGGATTTACCTTTCAGATTCACCGCGCCGAATTCCGTCACCACGTAGTTCACCGCAGCTCTCGGCGTCGTCACGATGGATCCCGCCGGAAGCACCGGATGAATCAGGGAATGCAGCTTTCCGTTGGAATCCCGCCGCGTGGAATGGGTGCACATGAAACTCTTGCCGTTCTTCGACGCAAAAGCCCCCTGCACGAAGTCCAGCTGTCCGCCGGTTCCGCTCACCTGGCGATACCCCGCGCTCTCCGAACAAACCTGGCCGAACAGGTCCAGACCGATACAGCTGTTGATGGAAATGAAATTGTCGATTTCCGAAATGGTGTGCACGTTATTCACGTAATCTACCGGCGCGCAGCAGCAAATCGGGTTGTCATCGATAAAATCATACAGCGCTTTACTGCCCACCGCCGCAGTGTAGACGCTAAGTCCTTTGTCCCGGGTCTTGTTGTTGGTGAGCTTGCCCGCGTAGTACAGATTCATAAAAGCATCCACGAGCACTTCGCTGTGTCCGCCCAGGTCCCGGATGTCCGACTCGGCCAACATTTTGCCGATACTGTTGGGAACCGCGCCGATTCCAAGCTGCAGCACGCTGCCGTTTCGAATTTCACTGACAATATATTCCGCAATCCGGCGATCCTCCGGATCCGCATCCTTCGGAAGGGATTCCGGAATGTCCGGACTGTCCCCTTCGATAATGTAATTCACATCCGAAATATTGATGTGGGATTCGTACCCCAGCGCAATCGGCATCTTCTCGTTGACTTCCACAATCACCTTCTTGGACGCCTTGATAATTCCGTGCAAATCCGCGTTGGTCGGCCCAAAATTGAAGTTGCCGTATTTGTCCATCGGCGCTACCTGAATGCAGCAGATGTCGAACTGATTGCCCTCTAAAGACCAGTACAGCGGCTCTTCATTGAACATGATTGGCACATACCACGTATTTCCGGACTCCGACATTCTCCGGTCCATTCCCGTAAAATGTGAAGAATAGAAGCGTACCCGCTCCACCGGCTGCTTCGCCTTAAACGTCTCCATATAGTCGTTCCGCACCGCCACTTCCGTCTGAATCTCCACGCCTCGCAGCAGGGTGTCGTCCTTCAGGCGCTCTCCCAGCGCCCGATCCATGTATACCGAGGTGCCCGTGCCTACACCAAAATGAAGGCGGTAGTTACTCTTAACCAGGCTGGCTGCAAACTCCGCAGAAATCAGTTTGGTCTTATACTCCCCCTGCACCTGTTTAATATCGTACATTCTGTCCCTCCGTTATTCTAAGATATCCTAAGAAATAACAAACATACCTTGTCGTATTTTATAATATTCTTAATAAAAAGACAAGTGAAGTTTGTATGTAGCGAACAAATTCACAGTATAATCTTCAGTTGCCTTCGCCTCAGCGAGGACTCAAGTCTCTGTATAAAAACGCATAAAAAAACACGAAGCGAAATGCTCCGTGCTTTCGTGGTGGGCTTGAGTGGACTCGAACCACCGACCTCACGCTTATCAGGCGTGCGCTCTAACCAGCTGAGCTACAAGCCCAAATAGGAAAAAACCGGCGACTTCCTAATTTCCCAGGCAGCTTCCCGCCAAGTATCTTCAGCGCTGGAGAGCTTAACTTCTGTGTTCGGGATGGGAACAGGTGTATCCTCTCTGCTATAATCACCGGATTTTCCTTATTTGTTTTTTTGAAGGCTGTGCCTTCAAAACTGAATAATATCTACTGGCCATCTAAACCATCTGGTCAAGTCCTCGACCGATTAGTACCAGTCAGCTGAATGCATTACTGCACTTACACCTCTGGCCTATCAACGTGATAGTCTCTCACGGGTCTTACCATT